>PGZN01000058.1 GCA_002840165.1 Firmicutes bacterium HGW-Firmicutes-8 | reverse complement strand
TATTAAATTACGTTTTTTTGAGCGATTTTTGATAGAATAGATATTTTTGTGCTTTTTTAAGAAAAGCTATTGACCATAGTACGCTCTGTGTTTTCTTTTAAGCAAAGGATTATCGGCAAGCCTGATTCTTTTTAGGATAAGAAAAATATGAGTAAAGGAGTGAAAATAATCCCGAGCAAAATAGAATTAGAGACTAGACTCGCCGCAAATTCCTTATCCAAATTTTCCATCGTGGCAAAGGTTAGGGTATTAAAACCCACCGGGGCGGAGGAACTGATCAACACTATCTGCCGGTCTAATCCATTTATCTTAAATAAATTGACAAAAATAAATCCCAGTAATAATCCCAAAAACATTCTGAGGGCAATTCCCGCTATAACCGCCTTTAGATTTAATATCCTGAGATTAAAGTAAATCCCTAAAGATAGCATGAATAACGGAGTCAGCATATCACCTAAAATCTTAAACAAATCATTTAATACAACAGGAAGTTCAATATGGGTAAGGTTCATAATCAGGGCAGCAAATAAAGCCCATAGAGGGGAAGAAGTCATCAGCTTTTTAAGTAATACCTTTGGCCCCTCATTGCTGCCGTATTTTACGGCGATATAATAAACAAAGGTCAACACCAGTAATCCGTTTCCAAAGTCAAACAAGGACGCCCTGGCAAAGCCCTCCTGTCCATAGACAGCAATGAAGAATGGAAAAGTAAAACCTGTGTTCATAATCATTGAACCGACCAGAAACACCCCAAACGCAGGTCTGGACAGGTTAAAGAACCTGCCAACCATACTGGCCGCAAAAAAAGAAATAATGATTATAACTGCTGCAGTAATAGGAAGGTAGATGACATTTAAGGAAAGTTTAATTTTTGTTATCGATACCAGTATTGACGCCGGGAGCGCTACGTAAAACACTAATTTTTGAAATGAGTCAGCGTTCTCCTCCGTAAAGAGGTTTATCCTTCTTAGAATTATCCCTAAAGCGAAAATTAATAAGACCGGAAGTATTTTTACCGCCAATGTGTTCACACTAAGTCTCCTCTAATGCAGTAATGCTTAACACTATCAATTTATTTTACCATGATATTGAAATGAATCAACAGCACTTTCTGCGGCAGCAATATTGTTGACTGGTATAAAATACCACGTTATAATAAAGTCAGTGTACTGATTATATTAAACAGGAGACAATAGTGTTCAATATTGAAGAATGGCTGCCATTTCTTTTGGCCAAAACTTATCAGCATACCCTTACTCTTATGCGGTCAGCATTGGATGAATTCAAACTGACCCCGCCCCAGTTTGTTACTTTAGCCTTTCTATGGCGAAGAGACGGTATTAACCAGCAGGAGTTGGGTACTTTAATGAATGTGGACCGTACAACCATCAGCGGACTACTGGAACGGCTGGAACGGCTGGAGTTGGTGCAAAGAGGCCAGGATCCCAGGGATAGAAGGTCATGGGTAATTTTTGTCACAAAAAAAGGCAAGGCCTTAAAAGAAAAACTCCTGCCAAAACTTGACCGGGTCAGTAAAGAGATTAGCAGGACACTAACTTTAAAGGAACAGGAAACCCTAATTAAACTCTTAAATAAAATAAGGCTCGCCTGACGAGCTTATATTTTTAGATACTATTCAGTATGCTGACTATGTATGAAAGGTGTTATATTGAAAATATCTAAAAGGAGGACAGTTAAATGATTTGCGCGAGATGCGGGGAAGAAATCCCTCAGGGAGAAGAAATGAACCATATGGGACAGTCTTTGTGCGAAGACTGTTATATTGAGGCCATCGAGCCTCCCAGGACCTGTGATGTCACTGCCGTATACAGCGCCAAGCTGGCCAGAAAGCTGGCCGGACATGAAGGTACTGATGGGTTAACTGAACTGCAAAAAGAAATCTATGATTATGTTAAACTTAACGGTAAAGTCACTCCTGAGAATATTGCCAAAAAGTTTCAACTGCCAAAGTGGCAATTAGATAAACAGTTTGCGACCTTACGCCACTGCGAATTGTTAAGGGGTACCAAAATTGACGGTATAGTATACATCCTGGTGATGGAAGGGGGACCCGGTTCCCTTGATATATAAAGCCGGAAACAGACGGGTCCAGCCGTGGCAGGTAACTACAAATCCCTGAACATCTTTTTCGGATACTCTCGCAGGGTGAAGAAATCATCTAAGTCGAGGTGATAGTTACGCTCCTTGTCTGGCCGTCCCAATTAACTTTAGCATTAAATGCTTCACTAATAAATCTGAGCGGAACCATGGTGCGGCCATTGATGATTCCTGCAGGTTCATCCAGGTCAACGGGCTGATTGTTAATCAGGGCAGTTTTATCATTAATTACCAGGGCAACAGTGTTTCCATTAATGGTCAGATACACGGTTTGGATTCCCTCATCCCATTCCACATCAGCACCAAGTGCTTCACCGATGGCTCTGACCGGCACCAGTGTTCGTCCGTTCCGTAATACCGGAGGAGTATCGAAATCCATTTGCTTTCCGTTAAGGGTAACCACTATGGGGTCAACAGGCCAGGTCGATTTATCGGGGTCCCAGATATATTTTCCGGTTCGGTCAATGTAACCCAGTCGTTCATAATCCACCCATACCGCGGCTAAGCCGTTTTGAAATTCTCCCACACTTTCATACTGTAGTTCGATTATACTTTTTCCGGTCCTATCTATGTATCCATATTTAACGGTGTCACCTACTGTCTTCCCTACTATGGCCAAACCATTTTTAAAGGGGAAAGCCACGACATATTGAGGCTGAATAACCATTTGCCCTGACTTATCCAGATAGCCGCATAGGCCATTTTGCTTAACCCAGGCCAAACCTTCCCGGAAGTCACCAACATCTGTTTCAGGGCCTATCGCCGAGGGGAAAACTGTATATGGGACATTAGTCTTAAACACAATTTTACCTGACTTATCTATAAAACTGTAGTATCCTTGATACACACACCGGGCGACTCCTTCGCTAAATCGACGAAACGAGTAAAAATCCCCATGGGAAAGCTCTGAATAATCAACTTCAAACTGGGGCTTAATTATGATTTTCCCGGTTTTGTCGATATACCCATACTTGTTATCTATAATCACAACTGCTAATCCCTCATAAAACGGAAAGGCCATATCAAATTGGGGTTTGATTACGAAATCCCCCTGATTATTCACATATCCGAAGTGTCCGTCACGTGAACCAACAGCGGCAATTAACCCCTCAGACCAGGAACCTACGTCATAAAACTCAGCAACCACCTGCCCCTTAGGGTTAATAAATTGAGAAGTGTCTCCATTCTCAACCACCGCTATTCCATTTCGAAAATCAATTATTTCATCTTCAGAATCAGTAAATCCGTGATACCCCACTGCAAACTTAGGTGGGATGACATACTTTCCTGTTTTATCTATATACCCGAAGTTTGCCCATCCACTCATCACTGCCGCCAAACCTTCATGAAAGTTAAGCACACCGTCATACTGGATCTTCACAGCGATGTTCCCTTGGGGATCAATAAATCCCCACTTTCCATTGAAATAAACGGCCGCCATACCATCGTGAAAAGGCCTGATCGCACTGAACTGCGGCTTGATCACAACTTGGCCCGAAGCATCCATGAAGCCCCATTTTCTCTCCTGTACCACAGGAAAAAGGGAATCATCATTGAAATCAGCCTGCTTTTGTTCCCCCGCTGTGTAACCGATACCGGGAAAAATAATTATGATAGAGATTAAAAAAAAGAAAGTTAAGATTAGTTTTCTCATGGGTTTAGAACAACCTGTAATTTTCATTATCATTCCCCTTTCCGAACATCGGGTTGTAGTGTCACCAGGACTATTTCGGGCTTGTTGCCAAACCTGATAGGCAGGACACTCTCCCCTAATCCTCCGTTGATGACCATAGTCGTGGATTTGGAGCTGAACAGGCCATAGTCGTACTGGGGAAACAGCTCCTGTCCGGGCACAACCACAGCGCCTATCAAGGGGAGCCGCACCTGACCCCCGTGGGTGTGGCCAGCTAAGACAATGTCGATTCTATTATCCGCTGCTGCCGTTAGAATATTGGGCCCATGGGTTAATAATACTTTGGCTGACCGGTCATCAACACCTTTAATAGCAGCAGCCAGATCGTCCCTGCCCAGGTATGGGTCGTCAACACCGAGGAGCCATATATACTGATTTTTAGAGTAGACTTTTTCGGCCGTATTCTCCATTACCCGGACACCCTCTGCTAACAGCGGCTCCTGGTTTGGAACTCCGTCCACCAATCATGGTTTCCCGGCACAAAATAGACTGGCTTTCCCTTAAGCTGCTGAATCAGGGTCATAGCGGGAAAAATATCAGGATTGCTTTTATCGACCAGATCACCGGTAAGCGCAACCAAATCATATTTCTGTGACCTAATGAGTTTGAGCAGTTCTTCCTGGTTTTCACCAAACAGTTTGGAATGCAGGTCACTCAACTGCAGGATAGTGAACCCGTCAAACTGCTCAGGCAGGTTCCTGATCTGGAGGGTATAACTTGTAACCCTTATGCCTTTAGTCTGTAAGTGCATTGTAATCAGCAGGATGATTAACAGCAGAGCTGCAGCAAACCATTTTTTATGTCTCAAATGACAGTATCCTTTCATCGATATTCATTGTATATCCCCCTCACCTGTGATAAGATATGTCGAATAGACTAAATCTGCACTGGAAGGAGATTTATATATTATGGCATATGCAACAGGCGAAAGACCGGGAAAAGGAACTTATTACTGTATCTCATGCAAACAACCGATAAAGGTCAATAATAACATTGATACAATTCCTCCATGTCCGAAATGTAACAAAACTCAGTTTACGAAGTAAATAATTAGTCCTGCCCACAACCCCTGATTAGGGGTTATTTTTATTCTACTACTTTTTAGCCTTCTGCCTTCCGGGATAATTTTAATCCGGAAGTAAAAAAATGATTACTACATCCAGCCCAAAAAAGACAATCGAAGCCATACTCGTGATTTTGATGTACTTTACAATTATACTGTTAATCTATTTTACCATAATATTGAAATGAATTAACAGTCTTTCCACATAAAGATGCTTTCTCACTGTCACCTGTCACCTGTCACCTGTCACCTGTTTTTATGGTATACTGATGGTAACAATATTCCATTAAGGAGTGATAGTATGATTTGGCAGGATTACGCCAGGCAGTTGAAAGAAGTTCTGGGCCTGGAAGGCAGCCCGGTTGGTGTGACGTTTAGTGATACACCTGCCAGCAACGGCAAAGACAACAAGATTATGCCCTGTACCGCGTTTTATCAAGCCGCCCGCAAAGGAACCACTTTCAACATCAGCGCAGACAAATGTACTTGTCCGGGAGGTTCTACCTCCCTGGGGCTGTCGGCCCCTTCCCCGGAGAGGGCGGCCGCAGTCCGGAAGTTTCTCGTCGAGGGGGAAAAATTCGCCTCCAGCTGTGCCTCGTTTTTCCGTTCCAGGGCTCTCAGCCCGAGCCAGCCGCCGCTCGGTGTGGCAAAATATGTGGTTATCGGTCCACTGGATAAATTTGAGTTAAAACCGGATTTGGTTCTGTTTCTCTGCAATCCGGCTCAGGCCAGCCGTCTGGTTGTGCTGTCAACTTACGAAATGGGGATTCCTCTGCAGGCCCAATTATCGGGCTCTACGTGTTCCGGAGCGGTTACCTATCCCCTATCTACAGGCAGGGTCAATGTCACCTTCCTGGACCCATCCAGCCGGCATCTGGTTAAAGGTTACAAGGACTCAGACCTTATCTTCAGCGCCCCATTCTTCTATGTGCGCAGTATCGTCGAAAGCATCCCTTTATGTGGGGCAGGCACGGCCAAGCCCGGCATGAGTATAAGTGAAGTGATGAAGAAGTAGCTTTCACAAGTGGTGAGTGGAGAGTGAGGAGTGAAGAGTGTATAAGTCACCCACCACTTTCCACTCACCACTCACCACTCACCACTCACCACTCACCACTCAATTCCCTCCCGGCCAAAAAGAAAAAACCGATCTGCATCGGTTTTTTCTTTTACTTCTCGGTTTGCTGCTGCTGGGCCCTGAGGGCCTCTTTGCGGGACAGGTTGACCCTGCCGTGTTCGTCTATTTTGACGACCTTAACCATTATTTCATCACCTACGGAAACTATATCTTCAACCTTGCCGACTCTTTGTTCAGCCAGCTGGGAGATGTGGACAAGACCTTCCTTACCGGGCAGGACCTCACAAAAAGCGCCAAAGTCCATAATTTTTACAACCCGGCCCAGATAGATTTTGCCTACCTCTACATCAGCGACGAGACTTTCGATGATGGCCAAGGCTTTCTTACCGGCTTCGCCGTCAACTGCTGCGATAAATACCCTGCCGTCATCTTCGATATCAATCTTCACACCGGTTTCATCAATAATCTTCTTAATCATCTTACCACCAGGGCCGATGACATTTCTAATTTTATCCGGGTCAATAGTCGTAATGATAATCCGCGGCGCAAATGGTGACAAGTCCGGTCTCGGCGCCGGGATAACTTCCAGCATCTTCTTCAGGATATGCAGCCTTCCCTGTTTCGCCTGAGCCAGGGCCTCTATTAAGATTTCCCTGTTAATCCCGCCAATCTTCATATCCATCTGAATCACGGTAACTCCGCTTTCTGTCCCGGCTACTTTAAAGTCCATATCCCCGAGATGGTCCTCAACTCCCTGAATATCAGTCAGGACAGCGAATTTATCGTCTTCCTTGATTAACCCCATAGCCACTCCGGCTACCGGCGCCTTAATCGGCACACCTGCATCCATCAAACCAAGGGTGCTTCCACAGACACTGCCCATAGAGGAAGAACCGTTAGATTCGAGGACTTCAGATACAATTCTGATCGTATAAGGGAAATCCTCTTCTGAAGGAAGCATCTGTTCCAAAGCTTTTTCAGCCAAAACGCCGTGTCCGATTTCTCTCCGGCCCGGTCCCCGCATAAATCTCGCTTCACCGACACTGTACGGAGGGAAGTTGTAGTGGTGCATGTAGCGTTTTGATTCTTCCACCCCAAGGCCGTCCAATATCTGCTCATCACCGACCGCCCCAAGGGTAACAACACTCATAACCTGGGTCTGGCCTCTCGTAAACAGGCCTGAACCGTGTGTCCTCGGCAGCACCGAGACATCACAGTTAATATTCCTGACTTCGTCGAGGGCCCGGCCGTCAATTCGTACGCGATCTTCCAGGATAACCTGGCGCATAGTTTCTTTTTCAATCTTGTCTATCGTACTGCCGACATGCTTTAACTGGCTGTCTTCGGAATACTTCTCAGCCGCGAAATGCTGTTTGATCTCCTCTTTCAGCGCCTTAAACATTGCTTCCCGCTGAAGCTTGGCCATTTTTGACTGAATAAACTGTTTTACAGCCAGTTCAACCTTCGGCGCCGCATACTCTCTGACAACTGATTCAATTTCCGGATCGATGATGAGGAAGTCACCGTCATGGGTTGGTTTCGCCAGACCGCTGGCTAAGGCAGCCTCTCTGAATTCGGAGATAAAGCTGACAATCTTCTTAATTTCCTCATGACCGTACATGATAGCATCAAGGATGACTTCTTCAGAAGCCTCTTTAGCCCTGGCTTCCACCATTATTACGGCATCCTTCGTCCCGGCCACCGTAAGGTATATTTCACTAGACTCAGACTGGGCCAAGGTAGGGTTAATAATAAATTTCCCGTCAACCCGTCCCACTACTACTGCCCCGATCGGGCCAAGGAACGGAATATCAGACAGGGTCAGGGCTGTAGACGCCCCGATAATGGCGATAACATCCTGGGGATTGTCCTGGTCCACTGACAAAACTGTGGCTACCACATGGACATCATTTCTATAGCCGTAAGGAAACAATGGCCTGACAGGCCTGTCTATCAAACGGGCAGACAAAATTGCCTTTTCACTGGGCCGCCCTTCTCGTTTGATAAAGCCGCCCGGGATTTTCCCAACGGCGTACATCCTTTCCTCATAGTCTACCGTAAGTGGGAAAAAGTCGATTCCCTCCCGTGGGTTATCTGACCGGGTGGCCGCTACCAGAACAACCGTATCACCGTATCGGATAAGCACCGAACCTCCGGCCTGTTTGGCCAGACGACCGGTCTCTATGGACATTTCCCTGCCTCCGACAGGCAGCGTGCGGGTAAAACCGCTGTTTTCTGTACTCATATAGGGTTTATTCCCCTCCTTTATTTTGTTTTTTTATCCGGGATTTTGATATTGAAAAAAGCGGGAGTGTCCCGCTTTTTACTAACGTCTCAACCCAAGCTTCTCAATAAGTTCACGGTAACGGTCGAAATTTTTCGCCTTCAGGTAATTCAACAGTGCCCTTCTCTGACCTACCATTTTTAAAAGACCGCGCCTGGAGTGATGGTCTTTTTTATGTTCCTGCAAATGTCCGGTCAGATAGTTGATTCTTTCGGTCAGGATGGCAATCTGAACTTCCGGAGAACCCGTATCTGACTCATGCAGCTTATATTTCTCGATAATTACCTTCTTCTGGTCTGTGGCCAGTACCATGATGTCACCTCCTTTTTTTCTTTTATCCCCACTAGCCAAGATAATCGTCGGAGAGTCGCATTCCCTAGCTAATGGTTCTATATAGAAGCAGTTGAAACTGCCTGCTACCAACCTAAGTATTCATTCCTGGGTTATTCACTACCAGTCATTTACTTTCCTATCACAGTAATTACGAGCCTGCCGCCGGGGATGTCCTTAGTGACTATGTCAAACACCCGCCCGGACCTAGAAAAAAATCCCCTGAACCTGGTAGCTGTGGGAATTTTTCCGGGAATTTCCCTGGCCGCATTGACTATATCGGCCGCGGTTATCTTTTCCTGGCGCAAATCCCTTAGCCGCTTGCGTGAGTGCTCAGTAATTATTACCCGCATCGTGGACCTTTCCCCATATCTTTATTATATGTGAGCCCTGCCGCTTCGTACCCCTTCCTGTTGAACGAGAATAGAGTATAAAGCATCCTGAAATGCGGTTAATAATGCATTTTCGATCCCGTTTTTAAAGTAAATCCTTTCCAGCTCGTTTTTAAGTTCTACAAATTCTTTACTGAGGCAGATTTCTGCAACTTGGTTGATAATTCTCCTGATTTCCTCTTCCCTGGAATCGGAAACGGCAATTACCATTGAAAAGCCTCCCTCCAATTAAGGGGCGCTTACCGAAATAATTTTAACATAGATTATAATTTATGTAAATTAATTTATTCAGCATCGAACCATGTCGCCTTTAAGAATATTATATTGGAAGTTGTAAAACTTTATACTTCATTCACCTGGGCTAAAACTTTTTTTACTTCTCCGGAATCATTTTCAATCTGTCTTACAAGTTCCTCAACTGAGGAAAACCGCTGTTCTCCCCTGATGCGCGTTATAAATTCCACCTTTATTTTGGTATTATAGATTTCCCTGGCAAAATCAAATATGTGGACTTCCAGGTTTGGGGGCTGATTCAGATCAAATGTCGGCCTGTTCCCGATATTGGCAATCCCGCGTAAAATTGCCCCATTGACATGTACTCTCACGGCATAAACACCGTTTGCCGGGGCCAGGATATCATCAGAGAGCTCTAAATTGGCTGTTGGGAACCCAATCAGCCTGCCTCTCTGATCTCCTGTTACCACGCGGGAGACGATAAATGGGAAATAACCCAAAAACTCAGCGGCTGTAGAAACGTCCCCTTTTTGCAGCAGGTTCCTGATCAGGGTACTGCTTACTTCTGCCTTATCATGCTGCACAGGAGGGACCACCACAGCTTCTATCCCATATTCACCGGCCAAACCGGTTAACAACCCGGCATTTCCCGTGCCCTTGTAACCAAAGTTATAATTATAGCCTACCACTACGGCCCTGACCTTAAACTTATCAATGAGGACATTTTTTACAAATTCCCGGGGTGACAGGTTTGCAATATCGTCTGAAAAGGGGAGAATAACTAACAGTTTTATTCCCAGGTCAGATAAAATGCGAATTTTCTCTTCTTTTGATAACAACATAGGCGGGCAGCAGTCAGGCCGCAGAATCTTCATTGGGTGAGGGTCAAATGTAAACACAGCCGGGGCGCCGTTTTCCCTGGCGGCAATTTCAATAGTCCTTTTGATCAGCTCCCGGTGGCCGAGGTGGACCCCATCAAAGTTACCCAGGGCCATGACTATATTGTTATATTTATCGATGCCATCCTCCAACCCATGATAAATATTCATTATAACTCCCCTCTAGCAAAACACCTTTACCGGTTGAAATATGTATCTTGTATGACTATTGAGAGACGGGTCAGTTATTGTCTCATAAACAACCCGAGCCACTGCTAAACATCCCGCGGTACTGTTCATCAGCTTGACAAGCTCATTTTCTTCGAGGTTATCAGGCCGGGACTCAACCCCCGGCAAAAAAACGGGGTTACCGTGTCTAACACTTTTAATAACATCATCATAAACCCAGACAGAAGTCAAGGGCAGAGCCTTTTCAATCGGTAGAACCGTTTCAAGAATGCTGCCCTGTTTAGTGATTTCCGATATTTCCTCCAATGTCAGCGCATCAGATATATGAAACCTGCTCGTCCGTAAGCGGACCAAAAAAGACATGAACCCCCCACAGCCAAGCATCTCGCCTATGTCATGACAGATAGTCCTTGCATAAGTCCCTTTCGAACACTTTATATCAAACAGCACTCTGGGACTGGATGTCCCAAATCCCCAGCACCTGATTATTTCTATTTCAAAAATCTCAATTCGCCTTGGTTTCCGGTCTACTTCAATGCCCTCCCGGGCAAGCTCGTACAACCTGCGGCCTTTATGTTTCACAGCCGAAACCATTGGCGGAATCTGGCTCTGTAAACCCGGCAGGGACAAGAGCGCCTCAACCGCGGTTTTCTCAGTTATTCCGGCGGCATCCCCAACCTTGATCGTCTCACCGAAGCTGTCCTGCGAATCAGTAGTCCTGCCGAATGTTACTTCTGCGCGGTACTGCTTGATGTCGTCTCCTATATACTCGATTATTCTCGTCGCGTTTCCCAGACATATAGGCAGCACCCCGGCTACCCCTGGGTCCAAAGTACCCGTATGACCGGCTTTCCTGACTTTCAGGATACGGCGCATAAAATTGACGACATCGTGTGATGTCATTCCGGGTGGTTTTAAGACATTAATTATCCCATTTATTTCGTTTCGTTGTGCCGTTCCGCGATGGTCTGGATACATAGATTAACAACCCTCTGTTCCACTTCGTCCCGGTCCCCTTCCACAGTGCAGCCCGATGCCCTTGGATGTCCGCCCCCGCCGAAGGCGCCGGCCAGTTTATTTACATCAATATATCTCTTTGAACGGAACCCCACTTTAAATCTCCCAGGGCTGATTTCCCTGAACAAAAGGCCGATTTCTACACTGTCAAGCATCCGGGGATAATTTATAATGCCATCGGCATGTTCGTCATGAGCGCCCAATTCCTCCATCACCTGCAGCGGTATCGTAACCCAGGCTACCCTGCCGTCAGACGCGGTCTTAAGCTGGGTTAAAGCATAGCCGATCAGTTTCAGATGGCTAAGGTCCTTTTTCTCAAACAGGTTAACATTGATTTCAGATACTTTGATTCCGGTTTGGATTAATTCAGCTGTCACCTGATGGGATTTACCGGTTGTGTTCTCAAACCGGAATGACCCGGTATCCATAGCTATGGCAGTATACAAATTAACTGCCATCTCTTCTGTCAGCCTGACTCCCATCAGTTTTATCAGTTCGAATACAATCTCCCCGGTAGCAGATGCCTGTGGGTCCACATAGTTACAGGTCCCAAACTCCTGGTTGCTGATGTGATGGTCGATGTTGACTTTCGTCGGTATATTCCTGATGTAGTCACCCAACTCGTCACCGAGCCGGTCTAAGCCCGTACAATCAAGAACAACCGCCAAATCACAGTCATCCTGGAAGCTTCCCCAGACAACATTCTGCACTCCCGGAAGAAAATCGTACAACAGCGGAACAGGGTCAGATGTCGCCACATGGTTTTCTATACCTATTTGGGATAAAAGAAGACTCATTGCTAAAACTGACCCGACACTGTCACCGTCAGGCATCGTATGCCCACAAATCACGGCTTTTTTACCTTTTCGCAAAAAACCGGCCACTTCCTCAAGGCTATTCATGCTCGTTCTCCGTCTCTTTGACATCAGCCAGGAGTTTCATTATCCGGGCCCCGTATTCAATGGAGGGATCAAATTTGAAGCTGACCTCCGGAGTATACCTCAGCCTCATTCGTTTGCCCAGTTCACTGCGCACAAAACCCTTGGCCGATTCCATGGCCTTTAAAGACTGAACCTTGGATTCGTCGTCCCCGTATATACTTATAAAAACCTTGGCGTATCGGATATCAGGAGTTACCTCCACGCCTGTAACAGTGACAAAACCTACACGTGGGTCTTTGATTTCATCCCTCAACATCTTGGTAATTTCTCTTTTAATTTCCTCGGCCACCCTATTAGCCCTGTGAGAAGCCATAGGCTCACCCCCACCGTTATTTAATTAGCCGGTTAAAGCTCCCTCTTGATCTCTTCCATTACATACGGCTCCACAATGTCCCCTTCTAAAACATCGTTAAATTTACTGATCGTTACGCCGCATTCATACCCTTCAACAACTTCCTTGGCATCATCTTTAAACCTTTTCAGGGAATCCAGTTTGCCTTCGAAAATAACAATCCCGTCCCTGATTACCCTCACGTCTGCGATTTTCGTAATCTTTCCTTCTGTCACATAACAGCCTGCAATTGTTCCAACTTTTGAGACCTTGAATATCTGCCTGACTTCCACCCGCCCGATAACGACTTCTTTAAATTCGGGTTCGAGCATACCAACCATAGCGGCCTTAACGTCCTCAATGGCATTGTAAATTACGCGGTAGAGTCTTAAGTCAACCTTCTCTTTTTCGGCAGCCCTGCGGGCGTTAGCATCAGGTCTGACGTTAAATCCGATGATGATAGCATTGGAAGCAGAAGCCAGCATAACATCAGTCTCTGTAATCGCTCCAACTCCCCCATGAATCGGGTTAACCCTGACCTCTTCATTCGACAGTTTCTGTAATGACTGCCTCAAGGCCTCGATGGAACCCTGCACATCGGCCTTGATAATTATGTTGAGGTCTTTGACTTGGCCTTCTTTGATCTGTTTAAAAAGGTCGTCCAGGGATACCCTGGCAGTCACCTTGTAATCCTCTTCACGTTTCCTGCTGATCCTTTTCGCTGCAATTACCCTTGCTGTCTTGTCATCCTTGACAGCATTGAACACATCCCCTGCCAGAGGCAAATCAGATAAACCGACAACCTCAACCGGGGTCGACGGACCCGCCTTTTTCCCACGGCGGCCTTTATCGTCAATCATAGCCCGGACTTTACCATAGACTTGGCCGGCTACGATAGAGTCACCGATCTCCAGAGTCCCTGTCTGAACAAGGACAGTGGCAACCGGGCCGCGGCCTTTATCCAATTCAGCTTCAATTACTGTCCCTTTAGCCAGACGCTTCGGATTGGCCTTGAGGTCCTGCAGTTCAGCCACCAGAAGAATCATTTCCAACAAGTCTTCCAAGCCCTGTTTCGTCTTCGCAGAGACATTGACACATATTGTATCACCGCCCCATTCTTCTGAAACAAGCCCGTATTCGGTAAGTTCCTGTTTTACTTTATCAGGGTTAGCCCCCGGTTTGTCTATTTTATTAATTGCTATAATAATCGGTACCTGGGCGGCTTTAGAGTGATTAATCGCTTCAACCGTCTGCGGCATAACCCCGTCATCGGCAGCTACAACCACTATCGCAATATCAGTCGCCTGGGCGCCCCTGGCCCTCATAGCAGTAAAGGCCTCGTGACCCGGAGTGTCAAGAAATGTAATCTTTTTACCGTTGTGCACGACCTGATACGCCCCAATGTGCTGGGTAATACCCCCGGCCTCACTGGCTGTAACATTAGCCTCCCTGATTGCGTCAAGCAAAGATGTTTTGCCGTGGTCTACATGACCCATAACCGTTACTACACTTGGGCGGTTGACGAGGTCTGCCGGAGCGTCCTCGATCTCCTCCAGGAAATCAAATTCTTCCTCATCTAACTTAACTTCTATTTCCCGGCCAAATTCGCTGGCCAGAATTGTAGCCGTATCTACATCAATTTCCTGGTTGATGGTGGCCATTACTCCCAGGGCAATTAATTTTTTAATGAGTTCTGTAGCAGGTTTGGCCAGTTTCGCAGCCAGATCCTGTACTGAAATTGTGCTGCTCATAACTATCGGCTTAAGATCTTTAACAGTCTCTTTTTTGGCCGGTGCAGGAGCTGCTGCCTGGGCCGGTTTTCTCGGTTTCTGAGCAGCCGACGGCCTTTGGCCCTGCGGCCTTCTATCACCAGATCTTATATCCCTTGTATTCTGACCAGGCCTTTTATCACCGGGTTTTCTTTCGCCCGGCCGCGGGGTTTGAGGTCTTCCATCGGGTTTTTGAGCAGCTGGTCTGGCTTCCGGTTTCGCTCCCATTGGCCTGCTATCCGGTCTTGGCCCCTGTGGTCTGGTCCCCTGAGGTCTGGTCCCCTGCGGTCTGGGTCCCATCGGTCTGCCGTCCGGTCTCGGCCCCTGCGGTCTGCCATCAGGTCTTGGTCCCTGCGGTGGTCTGCCATCAGTTCTCGGCCCCATTGGCCTGCCTTCAGGTCTTGGACCCATTGGCCTGCCTTCAGGTCTTGGACCCATTGGCCTGCCTTCAGGTCTTGGACCCATTGGCCTGCCTTCA
>PGZN01000057.1 GCA_002840165.1 Firmicutes bacterium HGW-Firmicutes-8 | reverse complement strand
GTCCCAGAACTTGATGGCTCAGATTGCATTCCTCATAAGATGGCCGCCTCCCGTTTCAAAATCATAAACTTACCGGCGGCCTTCGCCATCTTCAGACATCAGGGGTTTCCCCAATTTGTCGGAACGGCGGGCGACAGTATTACCCGGTTTGAATCAGAGCCCGGGGTTCCGGTAATAAATTGGGGACAGGACACAGTCCGGAGGGGCTTCCCCAAATTGTCGGCGACTCGGTCGTTTTTTTGACCGAGTTACGGTAACAATTTGGGGAGGGACCCCTTGCACATTAGAGGTTGGAGGTTAGAAGTTAGAAGTTGGATTAAGAAGAAGAATTCTCTGTGGTGAATTTCCACCGTTTGTCCAACTTCCAATTTCCAACATCTAACCTCTAATGTGGGACAGCGCAAGGGAAACCCTTATAAAATACCCAACCCCTCCTTTTTTTTCTAAATTTAATATCTGTTCAGCAGGATAAATGATAATGATTATAGAAGAAAATACCAATAAATATACGAAATAACGACAGATTCTGACAGCTTTGAATCGCGGGAGGAGAAACACTTATGTTGACTGACAAGAAAAGATTTAAGAAGGCATTTAAAGAAAAATTGCAGTCAATGTATGGTGAGAGTCTTGAAGAAGCATCAGCAATGGATAAGTTTACCGCTTTCGGCAGTATCGTCAGAGACTATATCAGTAGGAAGTGGGTCCAAACTAATAGGCAGTATTTGGAGAAGGGCGAAAAACAGGTCTATTATTTCTCCCTGGAGTTTTTACTCGGCAGGCTAATGGGTTCAAACCTCTTAAATTTAAATATCAGAGGAGTTTATGAGGAAGCCTTGGCTGAACTGGGTATCGACCTGAATGAACTGGAGAACATGGAAGCTGACGCCGGCTTGGGTAACGGTGGACTGGGGCGGTTGGCAGCCTGCTTCCTTGATTCCCTGGCCTCGCTCAGTTTAGCAGGGCACGGCTGTGGGATAAGATACAAATACGGATTTTTCGAACAAAGAATTGTAGACGGTTATCAGGTTGAGCTTCCCGATAACTGGCTGAGAGACGGTAATGTCTGGGAAGTCCGCAAGGCTGACAAGGTGGTGGAAGTCAGGTTCCGCGGTGATGTCAGGGAAGAGAACATTGACGATAAATTAGTTTTCATCCATGAAAACTATGAACCGGTACTGGCCGTTCCTTATGATACACCTATTCTCGGCTACAAAAACAACACTGTCAACACTCTTCGCCTGTGGAGTTCAGAAGCTGCTAAAACTGATTTTGACTTTTCTTCCTTCAGTCACGGTGACTATATGAAGGCTGTTGAATACAAGTATTCGGTGGAAGCAATCTCCCAGATACTTTATCCTGATGATAATCATTTCAAAGGCCGGGAACTGAGGCTTAAACAGCAGTATTTCTTTGTTTCCGCAGGGGTTCAGAGTATAGTCCGCAGGTATAAGAAGAAGAATGGCAGCCTAACGGATTTCGCCGACAAGGTAGCCATCCACATTAACGATACCCACCCCGTCCTGGCTATCCCCGAGCTGATGCGGATCCTTTTAGATGAGGAAGGTATGGGCTGGGACGAAGCTTGGAAGATAACGACCAATACAATATCATTTACGAATCACACAATCCTGTCCGAAGCCCTCGAAAAGTGGCCTGTCGAATTGTTCAAATCCCTTCTGCCCAGAATATATATGATAGTTTACGAAATTAATGAGCGGTTCTGCCGGGAGATTTGGAACAAGTACCCCGGAGACTGGGATAGGTGCAGCGCCATGGCGATTATCGCCGACGGGTTCGTTAAAATGGCCCATCTGGCTATTGCCGGAAGTTACAGTATCAATGGGGTTTCTGACATTCATACGGAAATTTTAAAAAAGCGGGAAATGAGCAAGTTCTACGATTTTTACCCTTACAAATTTAATAATAAGACTAACGGGGTTACCCACCGGAGATGGCTTATCAAAGCAAATCCGGGATTATCGTCTCTCATCACTGACACGATTGGCCCCGGCTGGATAAAACACCCGACCGACCTTATCGGGCTGCAAAAGCACGTGAATGATGCTTCTTTCCAGGACAAGATATTCGAAATCAAACGGCAGAATAAAGCTGACCTGGCTAAATTGATTAAAGATAAATATGCTGTAGATGTAGACCTGAATTCAATATTTGATGTCCAGGTAAAAAGACTTCATGCTTATAAAAGGCAGATATTAAATGTCCTTCACATCATGCATCTTTATAATATGCTCAGGGAAAACCCCGGTATGGACATTCATCCGAGGACATTTATTTTCAGCGCCAAGGCCGCTCCGAGCTACTTCCAGGCTAAAACAACGATAAAACTTATAAATACCCTGGCCTCACTGGTCAACAATGATAATCGGGTAAGAGATAAGATTAAGGTGATATTTTTGGAGAATTACAGGGTATCCCTGGCTGAAAAGATTTTCCCCGGGGCGGATGTAAGTGAACAGATTTCAACTGCCGGCAAGGAAGCATCCGGCACCGGAAACATGAAGTTTATGATGAACGGCGCCGTTACCATAGGGACGATGGATGGGGCCAATATTGAAATCATGAATGAAGTGGGGAAAGAAAACATATTTGTTTTCGGACTGACCACCGATGAAATGATGAGTTATTATCAGGGCGGGGGTTACAGCTCAGAGAGCATTTACAGTAAAGACCCCAGGGTAAAGACGGCGCTCGAACAGTTAATCAACGGTTTCTTCCCTGTGGCCCATGAGGAATTCCGCGGTCTTTACAATACCCTCCTGCACAACAATGACGAGTTTTATGTACTGAAGGATTTTGATTCTTACGCTGATGCCCATTCCAGACTTGAAAAGACTTATCACAACCGGAAAAAATGGGCGGCGATGAGTATTAGCAACATCGCCCATTCCGGGAAGTTCTCCAGTGACAGGACTATCTCCGAATATGCCGCCGGGATATGGAAACTCAGGCCTGTCATAATTAATTATTAATCACCCTTTACATTTGGAAAACCACTCAAACCTGAGTGGTTTTTTTAATTGTCCACGATTGCTGAGATTTTCGAAAAAATAATATAAACCCGCTAAGTTACTGTTATGTAAGAGAATTACAGAATCGATGAATGATAATTGATTGCGGAGCAGTGACAATTGGTTACCTACATACATAGAATTCACATTGAAAGAAAGAAAAATCAGCAGCTAAAAATAAATCAATTTAAGGGGGAATTAACAAGAATGAGAAAGTTGCCCAAAGGTTTCTTCAGGTCTGGTATTGTGGTGTTGATTTTACTTGGACTGGCAGGATTGCTGGCTGGCTGCGGTGGTGGTAAAACCACTGCGGAGAAGAGTTCGGGAAGCGAAGCTGCTAAATCAAAAACCCGGACCATTATTTTAGGGGCTTACACAGTACCCAAAGAAGCATACCAAAAAAACATACTTCCAGCCTTTAGAAAATACTGGAAGGGAAAAACCGGAGAAGATGTAGAGTTTAAAGAGTCCTATGTCGCTTCCGGCGCTCAGGCCAAAGCGATTATCGGAGGTTTTGAAGCAGATGTTGCGGCGCTCTCTTTAGAGGGAGATGTAGATAAAATCACTAAGGCGGGCCTTATCACCAATGACTGGAAGAGTAGTAAAGAGGGAGGATTTGTCACCGATTCGGTAGTTGTCATTGGTACTCGTAAAGGCAACCCCAAGGGAATTAAGGATTGGGAAGATTTAACCAAACCCGGTATTCAGGTCCTTTACCCCAACCCAAAAACTTCGGGTGGAGCTATGTGGGACGTAAATGCTATCTATGGCGCGGCACTCAAATATTCCGAAGTTAAAAAAGGCCAGAAGGATTACGCTTATGCAAAAGATTTCCTGAAAAAGGTCCAAAAGAATGTAAAGGTAATGGATAAGAGCGGTCGGGAATCGTTCACCACTTTTGAAAAAGGTGTGGGTGATGCTGTTGTCACTTATGAAAGCGAAGTTCTTAGGGTTCTTAAGGATGGCGCCGACTATGAAGTGATTTATCCCCGGTCCACGATTCTGATCAAAAACCCGGTAGCAATCGTCGACAAGAGTGTGGAAAAGCATGGTAACAGGGACGTGGTGGAAGCTTTTGTGGATTTCCTCTATCATGCCGAGTCTCAAAAAGCCTTTGCCGAAGCCGGCTTCCGGCCTGTCGATAAAGATGTGGCGGCAAATTATAAAGATAACTACCCTGTGCCGGAACTTCTCTTTGGCATCGAATACCTGGGTGGTTGGGGAAAAGTTATTAAAGAGATTTACGGTCCGGAAGGGGTCTGGACCAAAGGGCTCGAGGAACTGGCCAAAAGCTAGTGGCTGCAAAACACAGAGTAGCCGGTAACCAGGCTTTAGTATGGCGTGTACTGGGCGGGGTGGCTCTGGGATATATCATGCTTCTTGTGGTGCTGCCCATGGGAGGGATTTTTGTCCGGTCCTTCCAAAACGGCCTGGCAGGGTTCCTGGAGGATGTTTTGCAGCCCGCCGCCCTGGCCTCCCTTATCCTGACTATAAAAGTTGCCTTTGGCGCCGCTGTAATTAACGGCGTAATGGGGCTCCTGGCCGCCTATATCCTCGTTAGATTCACTTTTCCCGGCAAATCATTTTTAAACGCTCTAGTTGACCTGCCCTTTGCTATCCCGACCTCAGTGAGCGGCCTTATGCTGCTGGCCGTGTATGGAACGGGCAGCCCCATTGGGAGGGTCCTTGAGGGGTTTGGGCTAAGTATTGCCTATGAATTTCCCGGAATTGTCCTCGCTCTCCTGCTGGTTACCTTCCCTTTTACTATCAGGGCTGTCCAGCCGGTTCTGGAGACGATGGACCGTTCCCTGGAGGAAGTGGCCTTTACTCTCGGCGCCACCAGGTGGCAGGCCTTCTGGCGGGTAACTTTCCCATCCCTCATTCCCAGTGTTTTAACAGGGGTTACTCTAACTTATGCGCGGGCCCTGGCCGAATTTGGTTCTGTAGTTGTAGTGGCCGGCAACATCCCGTTAAAAACCCAGGTGGCCGCAGTTTATGTTTACGGTGAAATGGAGAGTTACAATGCCCGCGGCGCCACCAGCGTCTCTTTTGTCCTGCTTATTGTTTCCCTGATAATCCTGCTTGTGTTAAACTACCTTTCCGGGATACGTTCAAGAGAGGGAAAATCGCGACCGAACCAAGAGGTTAAAGTTGAGTCATCCGCCATACCGGGGAAAGAAACCCGGTCAGAGGGGGTGAGTTAGGATGAGTCCCCCCAGAAAACCTTTTGTAGGACAGGAGCCCCCCAAGTTAACCAAAGTACTGATGATTCTGCCGGTGGTTTTATACTTTACAATGCTTATTTTGCTGCCTCTAGGAGGAATGTTCTGGGGCGCATTTGAGAGAGGCTGGTCAGCTTTTATCCAGGAAGTGTTAAAGCCGGAAGCCCTCAATGCGTTAAAATTGACAATTCTCATTACTGTTATTGTTACTCTGATAAACAGTGTTTTGGGAGTAATCCTGGCCATCTTTTTAGTCCGCCATTCCTTTCCCGGAAAATCTTTGATAAATGGGATTATAGACTTACCCTTTGCTGTGTCGCCCGTTATTGCGGGATTTATGCTTATCGTTTTATATGGCCCTCAGGGAATCTTCGGTTTATTTTTAGGGAAGTTCGATCTTAAGGTGGTTTTTGCCCTACCGGGGATGATTATCGCAACCCTTTTTGTAACCCTTCCCTTCGTGGTCAGGGAAGTTTCTCTGGTCCTCCAGGAGCAGGGGACAGAACTCGAAGATGCTGCCAAAACGTTAGGGGCCGGGGAATGGACTATTTTTTGGAAAGTAACCCTGCCTGGTATCAGCTGGGGTTTATTATATGGTATTACTCTTACTGTAGCAAGGGCTTTAGGGGAATTTGGGGCTGTGCTGGTCGTTTCGGGGAACATTATTAACTCGACTCAAACCGCGACCCTGCACATTTACCAGGCATATGTCGATTACAACTACCTGGGTGCATATGCCATATCTGCTGTCCTGGGTATTATATCAATTATTATTCTGGTCGGCCTGGAGATGGTAAAGAAAAAAAAGGAGGGGAATGTCTTTGAGCCGTCCCATTGAAGTTCGTGAATTGACCATGGAATATTCCGAAGTAAGGGCTTTGGATAATGTTACCCTGCGGGTGGAAAAAGGTGAGTTAGTTACTGTTTTGGGACCCAGTGGCTGCGGTAAATCCACTCTTTTATCGCTTATTTCGGGGCTCCGTAAAGCTACTGCCGGTCAAATATACCTTGGGGAGGAGCGTATCGACCACCTTCCACCCCAGCAGAGGGAGATTGGATTTCTGTTTCAGAATTATGCCCTTTTCCCGAGCATGAATGTCTACGAAAATCTGGCTTTTGGCCTAAGAATAAGAAAGTACTCCCGAATCGAGATTAACAGGCAGGTAGAGGAACTTCTTGAAATGTTGGGCCTGACTGACCAGGCCCATAAAAAACCGGCCCATTTAAGTGGCGGCCAGCAGCAGCGGGTTGCCCTGGGAAGAGCTTTAGCCCCGAAGCCTAACGTTCTACTCTTGGACGAACCTTTGAGCGCCCTTGATGTACAGATTCGCCAGAGACTCCGGGAGGAGCTGAGAAACCTCCAAAAAAATCTTGGCATAACCACCATTCTGGTTACTCATGACCAGGAAGAAGCTTTTGAGCTGGGTGACCGGGTGGCAGTGATGAACAAGGGCAAAATAGAGCAGGTGGATATTCCGCAAAGAATTTATGACTTCCCGGCCACCGAGTTTGTGGCCTGCTTTGTAGGGAATGTTAATGTGCTGAGCGGAGTGGTCAGCTCGGGGAAAATATACTCCTGCAGCTTAGCGATGGATATTCCGGATTACCTCAAGGGAACCCTGAACAACACCCCGGTCCGTATATATATCAGGCCCGAAAACTTCATCCTGGAGAAGGAAACAAACGCGACCGCCAAAGGGGCTATGCGGGGAGTCATCCGCTCGGCAGTCTTCCGGGGGGCTCTCATCGGATTAGATATACTTCTTGATAACGCTGAAGTCATCCATGCTGTGGTTACAAAGGATAAGACCTCTTCTAAGGGCTTGTTCCCCGGTGAGAGAGTTGTCGTATGGGCCAAAGCGAGTCATGTGGTTTCTACACAAACAGCGCCCGCCTGCGTTAAGGCAGGATAAGAATGGGAGGCTAATTAAAAGCCTTCAGGAGGTACGTAAATGACAGTTCAGATAGCAACCAACATTGTATGGCATGGAGGCAATGTATCCAAAAAAGACAGAGAAGAATTATTGCGGCAAAAGGGTGTAGCGCTCTGGTTTACGGGCCTTTCCGGATCAGGTAAATCAACCTTGGCCGGGGAAATCGAAAAAAGGTTATTTGCCGGCGGTCATCTGTCTTATGTATTGGATGGTGACAATATACGTTTCGGACTAAACAAGAACCTGGGTTTTTCTCCGGAAGACCGCGCCGAAAATATCAGACGGATCGGTGAGGTGGCCAAACTGTTTGCTGATGCGGGCATAATCACTCTCACCGCGTTTATCTCCCCGTACAGGGCCGACCGGGATACAGCCAGGGGCCTTCTGAAAGAAGGAGAGTTTATCGAAGTCTTTGTCAAGTGCCCGGTATTAGAATGTGAGAAGAGGGATACCAAAGGCCTCTATAAGAAGGCCAGAGCGGGGGAAATAAAAGAGTTTACAGGAATCTCCGCTCCGTATGAAGAGCCGGTCTCACCGGAACTGGTGGTTGATACGGCCCGCCTGACATTGGATGAAGCGGCTGATCTGGTCATCAGGTACTTGGCGGACCGGGGTATCACCCGGCAATAAAAGCCATCAAGATTATCCGGGAAAGGAGTGGTGGTATGACAGCTTATAAGGCGGCATCGGCCTTAGATGATGTGGAGGTAGTCAGATTAACGGCTGACATAGTTATAGTAGGGGGTGGTACGGCAGGCTGTTATGCTGCTGTGGCGATAAAAGAAGCCAGCCCGTCAACAGACGTGCTGGTTGTGGAAAAAGCCCATGTTAAAAGAAGCGGGTGCCTTGCCGCCGGAGTAAATGCCATCAATGCTTACCTTAACCCCGGTGAAACACCGGAAAGTTACCTTGCTTACGTAAAGAAAGATTCTGCCGGTTTGGTCAGGGAAGACCTGGTATATTCAATTGGACAGAGGTTAAACCGGGTCACGGAAAAACTGGAGGCCTGGGGACTTCCGTTTATTAAGGACGAATTGGGCCGTTACAAGCCCAGGGGGAAAAGAAGTGTTGAAATAACCGGTGAAAGTATTAAACCCGTAATCGCGTCCGCATTAGAAGTGTCAGGCGCCAGAGTCCTTAACAGGGTTGCGGCCGCCAACTACATTACTGATGATGGACGGGTGACCGGGGTTTATGCTTTTTCCGCCAGGGAAAAGAAATTTTATGTTATTTCTGCTAAAGCCGTAATCTGCGCCGCCGGTGGGGCAGCAGGCATATACAGGCCTAATAATGACGGTTCTGCCAGGCATAAGATGTGGTACTGCCCTTTTAATGTCGGTACCGGATTTGCTATGGGCCTGCGGGCCGGGGCGGAAATGACGACATTTGAGATGAGGTTTATTGCCCTCAGGATAAAAGATGTTCTATCCCCGACCGGGACTGTTGCCCAAGGTGTAAAAGCCCGCCAGGTCAATGCGCTGGGAGAGGAATACTTAAACAGGTACGAAAACCGTTCAACCCCTATGAGAATGTATGCTACGGTGGAGGAAAACAAGGCGGGACGGGGGCCGTGTTATTTGGACCTAACCCACTTGTCCGATACGGACAACCTCCGCTTGAAAGAGGCTTACCTCAATATGTCCCCCGGTATAATTCTAAAGTGGGCGGACGAAGAGGCGGAACCTAATGAAAAGCCTGTGGAAATTTGCGGTTCAGAACCATACATTGTGGGAGGTCACGGCCAGGCCGGTTATTGGGTTGACCTTCAGCGGCAGACAACTCTGGAAGGGTTATTCGCCGCGGGAGACGTGGCTGGAGGGGCTCCCAAAAAATATGTGACAGGATGTTTTGCCGAAGGTGAAATATCCGCAGCCGCCGCTCTGGAATACATTCAAAATAAAACCACAGACGACCGGGTCAGCGAAAAAGAAGTAAACTCAGAACTCAAACGGGTATTCAGTAAGCTGGGAAAACAAAAAGGGGCAGCTCCGGACGAGTTTGAGGAGCGTCTGCAGAAAATCATGGATGAGTATGCAGGTGGCATTTCGGTTAATTATGAGCTGTCTGAAACTAAACTACTAAAGGCCCGGGAGCTTTTAAAGACTTTGCAGGATGATGTTAATGCGAATGTAACTGCCGGGAATGTGTACGAATTAGTAAAGGCTCACGAAGTGATCGACCGGGTTTTGGTAGCCAGGGTTCTGGTAGAACACCTGCTTTACAGGCGAGAGACGAGATGGAGGTCTTACCAGGAGCGGGTCGATTATCCCAACAGCGATGACAGCCGGTGGTTTGTGTTCATTAATTCCGTATATGATGGTCAAGCGGATAGAATACGTATAATTGAGAGGCCATGGAAGGGTTTGGTGACAGGAAATGACGGTACGGATTGACAGCTCACGCTGCAACGGCTGTGGAAGAACAAAGGAACCCCGATGTGTTAGAGTGTGCCCGGGAAACCTTTTATATAAAAGTAACTCCAAATGCGTAATTAGGGACCCCGGGGATTGCTGGGACTGCGCGGCCTGTATCAAAGAATGCCCAAGGCAGGCCATTGAAATGTTTTTGCCTGTCCAAATTGGCGGCCGGGGCTCAACTTTGCAGGCCAAGACAGCAAAGGGCCGGATTACGTGGCGGTTGACAAAACCCGACGGCCAGGAAGAATTATTTGAGATACAGACCCAAAATATTTAATGCAAACACTGTCTGTTAACTGACAACTGACAACTGACAACTGTCAACTGACACTGACAACTGACAACTGACAACTGTCAACTGACAACTGTCAACTAAAAAGGAGAGATGAGTGTGTCTATTAAACCTCACGGAGGCGCTCTTGTAGATCGTATTTTAACCGGCCAGGCCGGAGAAGAAGCCCTGAAAAGGGCCGCAGCTTTACCCAAGTTGATCCTGGACAGGTGGGAAGTATCAGACCTTGAGCTGATTGCCAATGGAGCGTTCAGTCCCCTGACCGGCTTTATGAACAAAGCTGATTATGAAAACGTTGTCAGCAATATCCGTCTGGCCGATGGGACCGTATGGAGCATCCCCATAGTCCTGGGGGTTACCCCTCAGGAGGCTGAACAGCTGACTGGCGGCCGGGAGGCAGCCCTTTATGACGAGGAGGGCGAACTTCGGGGTTTAATTATGGTTGCTGAAAAATTTGAATACAATAAGGAAATCGAAGCTCAAAAAGTTTATCGGACTACCGATGAAGCCCACCCCGGCGTGAAAAGGGTGCTGGAGCGGGATCAATACCTGGTAGGCGGGGAAATCAGCCTGTTAAACAGGTCAAAACCCGGACTTTTTCCTGAAATGTACCTCGACCCGGCAGAGACCAGGCAGGCTTTTATGGACAAAGGCTGGAAAAGGATAGTGGCCTTTCAGACCCGCAACCCGATTCACAGGGCCCATGAATACCTCCAGAAATGCGCTATGGAGATTTGTGACGGTCTGTTTCTCAACCCTCTGGTCGGAGAGACCAAAGAGGATGATATCCCGGCAGCTGTGAGAGTTGAATGCTACAATGTTTTATTGGAAAAATACTACCCGGCAGACAGGATATTCATGTCGGCTTTCCCTGCCGCCATGAGGTATGCCGGTCCAAGAGAGGCCATATTCCATGCTATCGTGCGGAAGAATTACGGGGCCACCCATTTTATAGTCGGGCGGGACCACGCGGGTGTGGGGAACTACTACGGCGCCTATGACGCCCAACTGATTTTTGATAATTTTGCCCCGGAAGAATTGGGAATTACACCCCTCTTTTTCGAACACACCTTTTACTGCCGGGTTTGCGGCAGTATGGCCAGCAGTAAATCCTGCCCCCATGGTGGAGAAAACCACGTATTTTTCAGCGGGACCAAGGTGAGAGAAATGCTGTCAGCCGGTGAGAGACCCCCCGATGAATTTACGAGGAAAGAAGTTGCCGATGTTTTGATAAATTACTATCAAAAAAAATGAATTGGGCCGGAATAGAATCCAGAATTAACGGCATTATAACGAAAAGGCTTCAAGAGAATTTTTTCTCCTGAAGTCTTTTTATTTATTATGCCATGCCGCCGGTATGTTGAACGGTAAAGTTACATTCTTCTATACACAGGTTTAGATGATGGGCTCCCTCATGCAGCATCATTTTGTTCTGCTGGTTAGTTTCACTGCCGGCCATGGTATTAAGTTTATCGCGAGTTTGGATGCATTGCTGGATACACTGTTGAATTTGTTGGTTGGCTGTCAATTAGTTTCCTCCTTTACATAAAATTTAGGACATACTTTTAACTTGTTCACAACTTCTGACACACATTTCAATATGTGCTGCGCCCATAGTTGCCATTTCCCGTGATGCGGCATCCGGAACGCTATTGGCCGCGGACCGCAGCATATTGGATGCCTGGGTGCAGGAATCGATGCACTGCTGAATTTCTTGCTTGTTAGCCAATCTTATCACCTCCAATTAACCTTATTATTATTGATATTAAATGAAAGTATACTGCCGTTTTTTAAATGAAGATTGACCATTATGCAGTATAACCTCTACATCCGGCGGGGAGGATAATCCGTAATAGATATACAAAATCTGTTCGCATGAGGTGGCTAATTTTGGTCCGGCTTTTTTCGTTCATAGGGATTATCGCGGCTTTGTTTGTGGCTGTATCTTTCGCCTATTACCGGCGGATAATCAAAAAGAAAGATTTGCGATAGTGGCCTATTGATATACCTGCTGCACTTTTGTGGATTAGGGAGGGTGCATTAATTATGGGAAAAAGCGCTCTGGTTACTGCTGTCTTAAATTATTTAACCTGGGTATTACGATATTTGTACAGTGGTCAGAAAACTTCAGAAAGGAGGTGGAGTTTGTATGTCCAAAGTGACGAAATGCATGTGTGAAGAGTGTCATTATAATAAAGCGCATGAATGTCACGCCGATGGCATTGAAGTCCGGTCCAGCGGCGCCGATAATAAAGTGCAATCATCAGAAGGCACGTGCTGCAACACCTTTAAAAGAAGTTAAGGATATTTTTGCAGGTACAGTTTGAGGACTATCTCCTTTCAACAAGGGATAGTCCTTATCTTATGCATAAAAGGTGGCCGGGGCGGTCCCATCAACGGAGGGTTAAGAGACACACCACTTGTGAGTTAGATAAAAACTTAATAAATATGTATTTATAGTAAATAATAACTTCTGATGACTACTAAACTTAAGAAAGTAAAAAACATGCGAAAAACTAATATTAAATCTTAAAGAGGTGATTCAATGGAAAAGATCCTGCCCACCATAAGCGCTGTGCTTCATTTTCTGGCTGCAGTGACCTGGATCGGCAGCCTGATATACAGTCAATATGCCGTAACACCGGCGCTGAAACCACTAGGGTCCAACAAAGCCCATGCTGTTAACAGGCCTGGCCATGAAGAATTTTTCCGGCTTAACATGGGCCAGCCTGGTGATACTGCTGGCTACCGGAATTTATACAACGGTCGGCAAGTGGGATAAGTTGACGCCTTTAACAGTTAAATCTACGGGTATTACGCTGCTGGTGAAACTTACTTTGGTATCCATCCTCATCGTAATTTTTTTGTTCCAGTACTACCAGTACGGCCCGAGGATGAAACAGCTGATCAGTCCGGCCACGCCCAAGAACCAGGAAAATACACTGCAGATGTCCAGGCTTTCCAGAGTCATGGAGAAACTCTCTGCTGTTTACCTGTATACCGGCGTAACCATTATTATTGCAGCAGTAATTTTATCGCAATTACTGGGGAAATAGAGGAGGTAAAACAGTTGGTTTGGAAAGGAATATTTGCCGGGGCCAAAGAAATACCATTCTGGGGTTTTGCCATCAGAGCTGTTCTGCTTTATACGGCTCTCATTATCGCTACCCGTTTTATGGGCAAACGGCAGATAGGTATCCTCTCCGGTCATAACTATCTTGTAGCGGCAGGGATTGTAAGTCTCGCAGCGGTAAGGATGGTTAACCCGGAAGCATCTCTTACTTCTGGGTTGGTGATTATTTTTGTTTATGCCGGGATGAATATCCTGTGGTCATACCTCGACCTGAAATGGCCTACAGCCATAGACCGCGATGCCATTGTTCTGGTTACGAACGGCCAGGTCTTAAAAAAGAACCTGCATCGCTCCATGGTAACTATAGATAACCTGCTGGGGCAATTAAGATTAAAAGGGGCGGCCAACCTTTCCGAGGTCGTTCAGGCCACCCTTGAACCCACCGGCAAGATAAGTGTTTTAAAAAAACCGGAAACCATGCCGGTAAACAGAAGCCAAATGGACCTGCCGGCCAAATTTGTGGCCCAGCCAACTATCTTGGTCTATGATGGGAAGGTTGATTACGCCAACCTGGCCAAACTTGGGTATACGGAAAATTGGCTGCAGGAACAACTCAGGAGTAAAGGATTTGCCCAGGTAAAAGATATTTTTCTGGCCCTGCTTGAACCAAGCGGGGAGCTTTCTGTTAGTGTTTAGGGGGCGAAAGAAATGCCGAATATCTTTATTACCTTAAAGGAGTTAAGCCCCGTAGGTTTTGGCTTAAGGGCAGTGGTAGTCGGTATCATGCTTTATTTCGTCAGCCGGAAGCTGCCCCGGCGTTCCGCCGGTCAGTATGCGGGCTTTGATTTCACCTTCTTCTGGATGATGGGAGGGCTAATTGCTTCACCTCTCTATGACCCTAAAATAAATTTTATTAATACCATTACAGCGGTGGTAACTGTTTTTTTATGGCATCATGCTATTGCCTATTTTGCTCTAAAGAGCCGGCCTTTTGCGCGGATAGTTTACGGTACGGCTGTCCCCTTAATCAGAGGCGGCAAGATTATCAGGGGAAATATGAAAAGGGAACTTTTCAATCTGGAGCTTTTACTGACTCAGCTTAGGTTACAGAAAGTAGGCAGCCTGGCCGAAGTAGAAGAGGCGACCCTGGAAACCAACGGCGAGGTCAGCATAATCAAAAAGCCCCACCTGCTGCCGGTAACCCCCAAAGACCTAAACATTCCTGTTGTTTCCGGTGGGGGGGCTACCATAGTAGTAGATGATGGTAAAGTTCTGGTGGATAATCTTACTAAACTCAATCACTCGGAAAAGTGGCTTAAGGAACAGTTACGTAAAGAAGGGATTATCCAGGTTAAGGATGTTTACTTAGCGGTTATCGACTCCATGGGTAAACTGTCTTACTCTGTCAAATAAAAGGAGGTTGGTTTATGTTAACTGATCAGGAACTGATGAACAACGCTTTTAAAGAAATGCTTTTCCAGGAAGAAACTATGGCCAAAAAATATGCCCAGTTGGGTCAGCAGATTACTGACCCCAGGTTACAACAGATGTTTCAGGGCATGGAACAAGCGGCCAGGAACCATTACAGCACTCTAACCTCAAAGATGCAGCAATTTGCTATCGTGTGAAAGGAGTCGAATATTATGAATACACTTGATTATCTGCAGGATACTTTGCAAAATGAGATGATGATGGAAGCCATGTATAACAAACATATGATGGATATTATAAATCCTGAAGTGAGACAGCTTTTTACCCAGATGCGGGATGCCAAAATGGGCCATGTGACTCAGCTTCAGGGAGAGATTCAAAAGATTATGCAGTCCGGCCAGATGCCAAAATCTTAAAGGGGCTGTAACTAAACATAGCCAAAAAATTGCCTAGAACCAATGGTTTTAGGCAATTTTTTGTTAAAAAAAGGTGCAAAAAATGGTATAATATAAG
>PGZN01000056.1 GCA_002840165.1 Firmicutes bacterium HGW-Firmicutes-8 | reverse complement strand
GTTCTCCTGCCCAGTTGGCTCTTTTTGAAACATGTGAAATACTAAGATAACGCGAGTAAATCGGAGTAAATTAAAAATCATAGAGGGAGGACACAGAGACTGAGATAGAGGACACAGAGAGAAATTAGTAACCCATACTAATTCCTACTACCCAAGTAAGCTGTAATTTAAATAAAATATGTACAAAACAAAAAAACAGTTACAAATCATATGAGTATTCTTTTCTACCCAATATAGTTCTACCCTATAAGCAGACAAAACCAAGGATTCTTTTCCCTCCGCGTGCTTCGTTATCTCCGCGAACTCCGCGGTTTTAAAGAGCCGCGAAGTAACTTGGACAACATAGGTTAATTGCCGGAAGTTACGTCTATGTAGGTAAGAAAACCGAGAGTAGGAATATCCAAGTAGTAATTGTGTTTTTATATTTAATAATTTTTCAGTTACAGAGTTACTGAATTGAACTGGGGAGTAAGTATTACTGATTACTCTCTGTGCTCTCTTCTTTTCAGTGAATCATAGTTACTCTGTGTACTCTGTGGTTTCTTGTAAGAATTTATAGTTATCTGAGATGGGGGAGTTGTTTATGGATAAGAAGGTTGGGATTACTACTACTGTGCCGATTGAGGTGGTTTATGCGGCTGGGTACACACCGGTAGATTTAAATAACATCTTTATTACCCATCAGAATCCCCATGACCTGATTGAGGAGGCGGAACTGGCCGGCTACCCGCGCAATATCTGCGCCTGGATAAAAGGGATATACACTACTGTGGTCAAAAACAAAGAAATCACCAGGGTCATTGCCGTTACTCAGGGTGACTGCAGTAATACCCATGCCTTGATGGAGACCCTCCACCTGGAAGGGATAGATATAATCCCGTTCGCTTACCCATTTGACCGGGACCGAGACCTGTTAAAACTGCAGATAGAGAAACTAATGAAGGTCTTTAAGGTCAGGTCGTCCCAGGTTAAAAAAGCAAAAAAGGCCCTCGATGCGGTCAGGGCGCTGGTCTGGCGGATTGATGAGCTGACGTGGCAGGAAGACAAGGTCAGGGGTTTTGACAACCACCTGTGGCAGGTCTGCTGCAGCGATTTCAACGGTAACCCGGAGAAGTTCGGAGCGGAAGCGGAGCAGTACCTGGCGGGGCTGAAGAACGCCCCGTCCATCGAAGCCCCGGTCAGGCTGGGGTACATCGGGGTTCCGCCGATTATGACAGATTTATATGACTATCTGGAGTCCAAAGGGGCCCGGGTCGTCTATAACGAGATACAAAGGCAGTTTACGATGCCTTTCGAGACGAAATACCTTATTGAACAATACGCCCTCTATACATACCCATATGACATCTTTTGGCGGCTGGAGGACATTTCCCGGGAGATTAAAAGCCGCAATATCCACGGTATTATCCACTATGCCCAGAGTTTCTGCTACAGGCAGATCCAGGATTTGATTATCAGGCGCAAACTCAGTATTCCGGTGCTTACTATTGAGGGGGACAGGCCGCTGCACCTTGATGCCCGGACGAAGATGCGGATCGATGCGTTTGTGGAAATGCTTAAATAAAAAAAGAGCCGTTAGGCTCCCAGTAATTCATTATACCTTTTTAGTCCCTTCTCGGTCAGGCTGCAGCTGCATCCTTTCCGGTTGACATATTCGAGTCTAACCAGATTATCGATTGACATCCCGAAACCCAGATGCCCGTTGCACGGTTTTTCTTTTTCATAAACATTTCTGTAGCTTACCCATCCCCCTGCTTTTATGGATACCCTCGCCAGGGTCGTAAAAACGTCTATGTCCCAGCTGTTCTTAAATTCGCCGTTGCACAAGATCATCACCTCTTCCTCATAATCAATGTTCGACGACTTAGCTCAATAGCCCTTTAAATATTGAAATATAATTAAGGGTGGGGTTTCATCTGTCCTTATTTTTGGGGACGGAAATAATTCCACACAACATTATTCAGCATCTGACCATTATCTGCTACTACATCACCAGTTTCATCCACATGCCATTCCTGCGTTTTTAAAATACCAAGCAAATCTTTGTCATTGTTTACGATAGATATAAGATTCCCTGTGCTGCTGTCAACAATATGGACAGTGTCATTATCAACTTCAACATATTCGTTGTTATTCATTAATTCATCCCTCCTCTAATCGAGCGTTTGTTAATATTATTCTCGTAATAACGCAGGGACATCCCCATATATTAAAGTTTCCCGTAAGATAAAATTTGGGAAACAGTAATACATATACCGTCCATCTGCGGAAATTTCCCAAGAGTTCCTGCTCCGACCGGGTAACAGAAAAGACCAGGGCAGATACCATTAAAATCACTAAAGATGTTATCCGTTTGAAGCGCTATTCCGGGTGGTTTTCCGGAACCGGTGAAATCAGGAATCTTTCGAACATGTAACCTATCACAAGACCAGCGACAGCAGCCCCAAAGGCATGGATAAAATGTCCTGAAACAGGTTCTCCTGACGTGCCGCGAACCATTTGCAGAATCGCCTCAAAGATGAGCCAGGAAGTCATAGAGGCCGCAATGCCCTTGAGAATAATATAATCGACGCCAATTATGCGCAGGACTTCATAGAAAATAAACCCAACAACAGCGCTCGTAAGCAGTGTGGTTAATACCCCCACTATCCAGCTGCCATACTGGTCAAATAACTTACTGTTCATTTCGAACACGCTCATGCTCGTCCATCCGAGGTATTTTGCTGTCAGGGAAATGGCTTCATGAGGAATTATGGCAATTGCCCCGATTAAAGCTGCTAACAGTGGTTTATCATATTTCATAGTAAGCTCCTCTCAAGTAGTTTAAGTATAGATTTTACAATTAGTTGATTTTTTAAACATAGCGACGCGGTCTGTCTGCCTTGCAGACTTCCCCCAACAGTGCTACAATTGAAAATAGTGGAATCCCGTATAAAAAGAGACCGCGCAGGTCTCTTTTTTAGCAAACGGGTTATTTTATAGGAAAAACTTTATGGAGTGGTTTTATGTTCTGTGGGATGGACCTAGGCAGCCGGTATGTGAAAATAGTCATGGCCGGGGCCGGTGAATTAAAGGGTTTTCATAAGTATGACACGATTGATTTTTACAAACGGCATGGCCGCAAGGAAGGTGACCGGCTTATCATAGATTTTTCAGCCCTGGGCCTGCCTCAGTTGAATTTGGAAGTTGACGGCGGGGATAAGCTCGTCACGACAGGTTACGGCCGTAACACGATTAAAATCAAGGGTGGGGAAGATATCCCCGAAATTAAGGCTCATGCCCTTGGAGCGATGTGGCAGACCGGTTTTCGTGACTTTACTCTCCTTGATCTGGGCGGTCAGGACAGCAAGGTTGTGCTCATCAGGGAAGGCAGGTTGGCCGACTTTCAGACCAATGATAAATGTGCAGCCGGATCCGGGCGGTACCTGGAAAACATGGCTGATGTGCTTGGCCTGACACCTGACGAACTTGGCAGCCACCGGGACAGCCCGGTCGATTTAAGCGCTACCTGCGCTATCTTCGGGGAGTCGGAACTGGTCGGGAAAATAATTGAAGGCCATGCGGTTGAGGAACTCGCCGCCGGAGTAAACTATACAATATACCGCCGGATCAAACCGATGCTCCTGCAGCTCGCCAGCCCGGTCCTGGTGTTTACGGGCGGTGTGGCCCACAATAAAGCCCTGCGGGAAATTCTCCGGGATGAACTAAAAGTAAAAGTAGTGGTTCCGAAACACCCTCAATTCAATGGGGCCATCGGCTGCTGTGTGCATGCAGGGCTATCAGTGACCAGTGGCCAGTAAAACAAATAAGAAACCACAGAGAGCACAGAGGCCGAGGTAGAGGACACAGAGAGACAGCAATAACCCATTCTAATTCCTACTACCCAAGTAAGCTGAAATTTAAAAATATTTACAAAACAAAAAACAGTTTGAAGAGAACGTCCAAAAGAAAGATCAAATATCATGGACGATTGCTGGAAGTTATATGTCTGTAAGTAAGAAAACCGGGGGTAAGAATATCCGAGTAGTAAATATGTTTTTTTATATAAAATTTCTCAGGTTCAGAGTAACTAAATTGAACGGGAGAGTAAGTTTTATTGCTTTCTCTCTGTGTTCTCTTGTTTTCAGTGAATCACAGATTCTTTGTGTACTCTGTGGTTTCTTTTAAGAAAGGGATTTTTTGATGAAACTTACAGTGTTAGGCTGCTGGGCGCCCTATCCCAGGGCAGGCGGGGCATGCTCGGGATATCTTGTACAGACCGGCGGCAAAAATATTCTTCTTGAATGTGGTAACGGTGTAATGAGCAATTTACTGAAGCATATTGATTTCCGGCTTCTCGATGGCGTGATTATTTCCCATTTCCATCCCGATCACTACCTTGATTTATTCTGCCTTCGACATGCCGTGCAGGGGGTAAGAAGAACGCAACCCGGGCTTAAGCCAATACCCCTGTTCGTTCCGGAGCAGCCCAGGGAGCCTTTCCAGATGCTGAGCGGTTATAAAGGAGCCTTTATCGTTAACCCGATAGAAAAGCTTACAGAAACGATGAGAAACGGGGTTGCGGGGTTCGAAGGTTTCCTGGGCCAACTGAAGGTATCTTTTGTAAAAACCGACCATCCCCTACCAACATATGCAGTTATGGTCGAGGGGGAAAGGAAATTGTTTTACTCTGCAGATACGAAGTGGTGCGGCTATCTGCCTGAGTTTGCGGCCGGAGCGGACCTAGCCCTATGTGAAGCAAGTGTCATCGAACAGGACAGTGACTATACGTCTGTTGGCCATCTGACAGCCCGGCAGGCCGGGGAACTGGCCAGAGCTGCGGGGATCCGGCAGCTTATCGCTACCCACTTCTGGCCCGAATATGACCTGGACAAAATAAAGGCGGAAGCTGAAACAGGTTTCGCCGACCCAGTCGTGATGGCGGGGGAAGGCCTGCAAATCAGGTGCTAGTTGCTAGTTGTTAGTTGCTAGTATTTGATGCCGCTTATTTTGACTAATAACTGAGAAACTAGCAACTAGGAACTAGGAACTAGGAACTAGCAACTAAAGAGGGGTTTTATGAAAGAAATCAGAGTTCTATCGCCTACTGCTATATTGGGTTATGGATTTCCGGTGGCCTCATTTAAAGCCGGGCTGGAGCGCCAGCCGGACGTTATTGCCGTTGATGCCGGATCCACTGACCCGGGGCCTTACTATCTCGGAGCCGGGGTTTCCTTTACTGACAGAAGGGCTGTATATAGGGATTTAAGCCTGATGTTAAAGGCCGGCCGGGAACTGAAAATACCTGTCATCATTGGCTCGGCGGGCGGTTCGGGGGCAGAACCCCACCTACAGTGGAACCTTGACATCATCCGGGAAATTGCTGCCCGGGAAAACCTGAGTTTTCGACTGGCTGTTATCCATGGTGAAATCGATAAAAATATAGTTCTGAAAGCCTTCGCAGAAGGGCAGATAATCCGGCTGCCGCCGGGTGCGCCGCTGACGATAGAAGATATCAGCGGTAGTACCCATATAGTCGGTCAGATGGGAGTCGAACCGTTTATCCACGCCCTGGAAGCGGGGGCAGATGTTGTCCTGGCCGGAAGGTCATATGACCCGGCAGTATTTGCGGCTCTGCCGGTGATGCGCGGGTTTGCGCCCGGCCTGGCCCTGCATATGGGCAAAATCCTGGAGTGTGCGGCTATTGCTGCCATCCCCGGGAGTGGAAGCGACTGTATGATGGGCTATCTCAGGGAAGACCATTTCCTCCTTGAGCCCCTAAACCCGGCCCGGAAATGTACCGTCACTTCTGTGGCCGCCCATACCCTGTACGAAAAAAGCAACCCGTACATCCTTCCCGGACCCGGCAGTATTATTGACTTGACGGCCGCGAGATTCGACCAATATAATGAAACTATGGTAAAGGTTTCCGGCAGTCGGCTCTCACCATGTCCCTTTTACGCGATAAAGCTGGAAGGGGCCAAAAGGGTGGGTTACCGCACAATTTCTGTGGCCGGGGCAAGAGACCCGGTGTTTATTTCCAGGGTTGATGAAATCATTGCAGGTGTGAAGTCAAGGGTAGAGGACAATTTTTCGGACATTTCGGCCGCAGACTACACTCTGCTTTTCCACATCTATGGGAAAGACGGGGTGATGGCGGATCTGGAACCACAAAAAAAGATTACCTCCCACGAGTTGGGAATAATTATCGAGGCAGTGGCCACATCCCAGGAACTGGCTAACACCATCTGCAGTTTTGCCAGGTCGACAATGCTTCATTACGGTTATCCCGGGCGGGTTTCCACTGCCGGGAACCTGGCATTTCTCTATTCCCCATCTGATTTAAAGGCGGGGGAAGTATACAGGTTCAGCATCCACCACTTGATTAAGGTTTCTGACCCCTGCGCCCTTTTTCCGATGGAAATCATAAAAATTGGGGAGGGACAGGGATGACAGTAAAACTGGTTGACATCGCCAGTATTATCAGGAGTAAGAATGCGGGACCTTATGAGCTGACCCTGGATATAATATTCAAGGACCGCGAATGGTACGAAAAAATTAAAAAGGCCAAAGCTATTAACCGCAGTCTGATCTGTGGGTTATACAATATCCCGGAAGAGGACATCCTTAATATCATTGAATTTGACCCGGCCGGGGCAGTCAAAATTACTATCAAAAGGCCGCTGGTTTCCGGGGACATCGGGGAAACCGATGTATATGGGGCCCAACAGCACGCTCCCTTGCTAGCACTAGAGTTTGATATTTAGCATTTGACAGTTGACAGTTGAAAGAGGTGACCCTGATGCGGGTACCAATCCATGAATACCTTATGCATGCGGCGTATTTTGCGCCGAGAGGAAAAGCCAGGATTATAGAGCTGGGCTGCAGTATTTCCCAGCGTTACCTAGACCCGAGGGATAAATTAATAGGACTCGTCGGTGATGCCGGGGCCGGGAAATCCCTGCTTATCAGGGGTATATTTCCGGGCCTGGAGCTGACTAATGACGACAACGGCATAAATGTCAGGCCTCTGCCGCTGATCAGGGATGCCGAAGACAAGCATTTTAAATCACATACTTATCACGTCGATGTCAGGTTCGAGGCGGCCTTCAACCAGCCGTGGGTTATCGCCGAGGCCGTGAAAAAGGCCGTCGCCGCTGAACGCCGGGTTGTTCTGGAGCATTTTGATCTCCTTTATCCGGTTCTGCAGATAAATGCCGAGGTGTTAATCGGGGTTGGCGAGGAGGTTCTTGTTACGCGTCCGGGAGTTTTCGGCCCGATGCCTCAGGATATAGTAAATATTGTTTTCAAATCACTGCTTTACCGCAAAATGGCCCACAGCGCCGAGGACCTTACTACAATGGTGCTGCAGGAGATGGGGATCAGCAAACCCGAGGCTCATAGTGACATAATCCACGGATTCGTACTCGAATTTGAGAACAAGCCGGAAATTGACCTTGATGAAGTTGAACGAAAAGTGCTTAGTTTAATTTCCGCAGACGAAGTTATCAGTTACCACAATGAGCGGAATATCAAAGTCGGGTGTAACCTGATGGAGTGCACCGGACCCCGGCTGCACGTCCCCAAAACCGGAGATATCAAGGGTTTTCGTCTGCTCAAAGAATTTATATGGGATCCTATAGAAAAACTACACATCCTGGCAGGATTAATTGGAGAAGAAGATAAGGAACGGGAGGAAGGACAATGGCGCGCAGTGACGGAAGGGCCGCTGACGAGATTCGGCCTGTAAAGATAACGAGGAATTACACTAAATTTGCGGAAGGTTCAGTCCTGATTGAAGTCGGGGATACGAAGGTTATATGTACAGCCACGGTCGAAGATAAAGTACCCCCCTTTATGAAAAATGAAGGCCGGGGATGGGTCACCGCTGAATATGCAATGCTGCCAAGGTCAACCCCGGTGAGGATTGTCAGGGAGTCAGCGAGAGGAAAAATCGGCGGCCGGACTTATGAAATACAGAGGCTGGTCGGCCGTTCTTTAAGATCGGTAGTAGATTTTAAGGCCCTTGGTGAAAGATCTGTCCTTATAGACTGTGATGTTATTCAAGCCGATGGGGGAACCCGCACAGCTTCTATAACTGGTTCATTTGTGGCGATGATAGATGCCATGGGTGTATTGCTGGAGCAGGGGGCGATTGAAAAAATCCCGGTTAGTGAGTATCTGGCCGCAGTCAGTGTAGGAAAGGTAGACGGGAAAATCCTGCTCGACCTGGCCTATGATGAAGACTCCACAGCTGAAGTTGATATGAATGTCGTCATGACTGAAACAGGCCGGTTTGTCGAAGTACAGGGCACTGCGGAAGGGGAGCCGTTTTCAAAAACGGAATTCGATACCCTTCTGGAATCAGCCCAAAAAGGGATCGCTGAGCTGGTGGCCATCCAAAAACAGGCCCTTGGCGAGCTGGGGGCAAAAATAAGCGGGTAGTATGGGAGAGGGTACAAGTGAAAATTGTTCTGGCTACGGGAAACCAGGGGAAGGTCAAGGAGTTGAAGGCTATTTTAAGCGACCTCGATGTAGAGGTACTTTCCCTGAAAGACTTCCCGGAAATAGGAGAGATAATTGAAGATGGGGTAACTTTTACTGAAAATGCGATAAAAAAAGCCAAAGCGGTGACTGAGGCGGTGAACCTCATTGCCGTGGCTGACGACTCCGGCCTGGAAGTGGATTACCTGGACGGCGCCCCCGGCATTTACTCGGCGAGGTATGCTGGGGAAAGCAGCAGTGACCTGGAGAACAACCTTAAATTACTGTCCCTTTTAAAGGACGTACCGGATGAAAAAAGGACTGCCAGGTTCCGCTGTGTTATAGCTGTCAGCACACCTTGCGGCGAAATGTATACTACCGACGGGACCTGCGAGGGGGTTGTCGGCCGTAAGATGAAGGGAGAACTGGGTTTTGGTTACGACCCGCTGTTTTTTCTTCCTGAGTATAATCGGACCATAGCGGAACTTGACCCCGAAATCAAGAACAGAATCAGCCACCGGGGCCGCGCCCTGGTTAAAGCAAAGGTAATTCTGGCCGGGATAATCGAAAGGGTTGAGATGGAACAATGCGGATTGGGGTAGTCAGTGATACTCACGGGAAACTGGATTTTTTCCGGAAGGCTGTAGAAGAGATGGGTGCGATAGACCTCCTTATCCATGCCGGGGACCATTATCAGGATGCTGTCCATATAGGCAAAGAGCTAAACGTAAAAGTCGTGGCGGTGGCAGGAAACTGTGATTGGCATCTCCCGGGGTCCTATGAAGAGGAACTTGAGATCGAAGGTTTCCGGATATTGGTAACCCACGGGCATCAATATGGTGTCAAGTCAAATCACAAAAAACTGGCTGAAAAGCTTAAGACTGGGAAATATGACCTGATTATCTATGGGCATTCCCATATGCCGGAGATAACCTGCCTTCCTCAGGGTTACCTCTTAAACCCGGGCAGTGCAGCTTCCCCGCGCCGGGGCAGCAGCCGGTCGTACGGGATTCTGGAAATCAGCCGGAACGGCCTTGTACCGTATATTCACGAACTTAAATGGTGATGATAAAGGTTGTTGAGCAAACAACCAAGTTATGCTATACTAATTATTAATGAGTCTGGCCGCATCTTTGCCGCTTCGGCAGTGAAAAAGAACCCATCCCCGAGGATAACTCAGCTAACACTTTTTAATGCATCTTAACTGATACCAATCATAGTTACAGCCGGGTTAAAAGTATTGACGGTAACTTGTTTTTGAGTTATACTATTCATTGTCAGTTTGGCGGGATGTAGCGCAGCTTGGTAGCGCACTTGCCTTGGGAGCAAGGGGTCGGGGGTTCGAATCCCTCCATCCCGACCACTAATAAAACAATTGTCAATTGACAATTGACAATGGACAATTGCTTTCAGTTGGATGAATAACTGATATTAGTTAATTATCAATTAAAGATGTAGTTTTTATTTTTGTTTTTTTAATTGTCAATTGTCAACTGTCAATTGTCAATTGTCTAGCTGCGGGTGTTGCTCAATGGTAGAGCCCTAGCCTTCCAAGCTAGTCGTGTGGGTTCGATTCCCATCACCCGCTCCAAATATTTAAGCGCCTATAGCTCAGTGGATAGAGCAACGGACTTCTAATCCGTGTGTCGGAGGTTCGAGTCCTCCTAGGCGCGCCATTAAAGAATCAGCTAAATGCAAATAAATTTTTATGGTGGCTGTAGTCAAGCGGTTAAGACACAGGATTGTGGCTCCTGCATGCGTGGGTTCAAATCCCATCAGCCACCCCATTTGTGAAGTGGGAAGTGGGAAGTTGGAGGTGAGATAACCTCCGGCTTACACTGATTTTATATAGGCAGAGAGTTTGTTGGGGTCCCACCTCGCACCTCTCACATCACACATCTCAGTTGGGGCGTCGCCAAGTTGGTAAGGCAACGGACTTTGACTCCGTCATGCGTTGGTTCGAGTCCAGCCGCCCCAGCCATTCGAGCCATTAGCTCAGTTGGTAGAGCACCTGACTTTTAATCAGGGTGTCGTTGGTTCGAGTCCAACATGGCTCACCATTGTAAAGATTAATGCCCATCATTCTTAGAATGAGGGCGTTTTTTTCGTTTGTAAAACCAACGGAACAAAAAAATGTGACAGTTGTGACTTACAGCCTGATCTTATTCCTCAAGGCAATACGAGAATTCGTTCAGGTGATTATTTGATAGTTTTAACCAGCGAAAATAAAACTGCCGAAACAAGAAAATTATTTCTGGAATTGGCGGGAGAGTGTATTGTTTAAACTGTTGTATATAAAAAGAAACAAAGACAGGCAAGCAGCGACAGAATGTCCCGAATAGTGAGAAAGTTGTCCGATAGACAAAGTTATCACTGTATGATATAATTAAGCTAATTTAAACGTACTATTCGAGTTGGGCGGGTCTTGGTTAACCCGTTGTCAAGGTTTCGGCTTCTGGGGTGGGAAGTCAGTTCTACTGATTGCCCACCTTTTTTGTTACCTTTTTTATCATAAAACTGCATATTGCTCTCCTATCGCTTAGTTCTCATTATTTTGAGAAGCGGGGGAACCAAATTTCCGGGGTGAATCCCTTTTGAGCCACAGGTGAAAAGGGGTAGGGTCAGCTCTTTCGATCCGAATCCGCCAGCTAACTTCGCAAGCGTTGAAAGGGGGAAGCAACTAATGCTACTGTAGGTCAACCGCCGCCTAAGGCTGGGTTGTCTTTAGATTAGCTTTGCTTTTCAATTCACCTTTTCAACCCCGGAATAAATGATTCGGGTTTTTTTATTTATTAACTGTTAAAAAGGGAGGAGATTAAATGTCCTTAAGGATTTTCGCAAATATGCGACTAAGCAGAGAAGAGAAAAAGTTTATCTCTCTCACCAGGGCGGCAGAACTGAAAAGCAGAATCAGTGACTACCAATTGAACAAAGCCTCAATAAAAACGGGATTTGATATGCAAGATATAATTAATTCAAACAGAGAGAAGTTACTGACTCTTTTCAATGCTACAGAAGAAAACTGGCAAGATTGGCGCTGGCAGTTGGCTAACCGAATTAACACTCCCGAGACTCTTGCTAAATTACTTGATCTTGATAGCGAGCAGTCTGCCACGATAAGAAAAGTTGGTTTGCAATACAGATGGTCTATTTCTCCTTACTTTGCTTCATTGATGGATCCAAACGCTGTAAACGATCCGGTTATGCGTCAAGCGGTACCGTCGCTGGAAGAACTGGATGAATCGGGTTATGATGACCCAATGGCCGAAGAGTTTACTTCCCCGGCTCCGTGCATTACCAGGCGCTATCCAGACCGCTTGATTATTAATGTAACAAACTTATGCGCTATGTACTGTCGGCATTGTCAAAGAAGGAGAAATATAGGAGATGTGGATAGACATCAGCCAGACCAAAGTTTGCTTGCTGCACTTGACTATATCCGCAGAAACAACGAAATCCGCGATGTTTTGATTACCGGTGGTGATGCCCTTTTATTAGATGATAAGAAAATTGATTGGCTGTTGACTGAACTAGATAACATTAAACACGTTGAGATAAAACGATTTGGTACCAGGACCATTGTGACACTGCCGCAGCGTATTACACCGGAACTCTGCGCAGTGTTAAAAAAACACCCACCCGTTTTCATCAACACTCAGTTTAACCACCCACGTAAAATTACACCGGAAAGCAAAAAGGCTTGTGATATGCTGGTGGATGCCGGTGTTATACTGGGAAACCAGGCGGTGCTGCTTAAAGGTATTAACAACAACCCTGACATTATGAAAAAACTTAATCATGAGCTTTTAAAAATAAGAGTCCGTCCTTACTATATTTTTCACGCCAAGCCTGTTAAGGGCACCTGCCATTTTATCACTCCCATCGGCGAAGGGATAGAGATAATAAAGAAACTAAGGGGCTTTACTTCCGGCCTTGCAGTACCAACCTATATAATAAATGCCCCCAACGGGTACGGAAAGATTCCCATTATGCCTGAATATATAGTGAGCCATGATAGCAACTCAATTGTCCTGCGCAATTGGGAGGGCAGGGAAATAGTCATATCTATTTGCCCACCCCAGAAGGCTCACTGCAATCAGACAAAGGAGGTACATCTTACGGATGCGTGATTACAGGTCTATTTCCCTTTGGCAGAATGTATCCCAGGAACAGTGGCAAGACTGGCATTGGCAAATAAAAAATCGCATAACCACTCTGGAAGGTTTGAAACAGGTCGTAGAACTAACTTCTAGCGAAGAATTGGGTGTAAAACAATGTCTGAAAAGCTTGAGAATGGCGATCACCCCATACTACGCCACCTTAATAGAACCCCACAATCCGGATTGTCCTATGCGCAGGCAGGCAGTACCTACTTTTTATGAAACCATGAAGTCAGATTATGATCTACATGATCCTCTGCATGAGGAAGTTGACTCACCTGTCCCGGGGATTACCCACCGTTACCCGGACCGGGTCCTGTTGCTGGTTACCGACCAATGCAGCATGTACTGCCGTCACTGTACCAGGAGAAGGCTGGTCGGAAATAATGACAGTCCACTGGCTGTTAACCTTGTTGAACAGGCTCTAAATTACATCCGCAGGACTCCTGCTATTAGAGATGTGCTCATCTCCGGCGGTGACCCTTTATGCTTGCCTAACAACCGGCTGGAATCCATCATTGCTTCCCTCAGAAAAATACCGCATGTAGAAGTAATCCGTATTGGTACACGTACCCCGGTAGTTCTGCCCCAGCGGATTACAGACAAGCTAATTAATATGCTGTCGAAATATCATCCTTTATGGATAAATACTCATTTCAACCATCCTGGAGAATTATCCCAGGAGAGCATCGCAGCTTGTGCAAAATTGGTAAACGCCGGTATCCCTCTTGGGAACCAGTGTGTGCTGTTGAAAGGTGTTAATGATTGTCCTGAAATTATGAAGAAGCTCATGCACGGTTTGGTTAAAGCCAGAGTCAGACCCTATTATATGTATCAGTGTGATTTATCTGAAGGCATTGAACACTTCCGCACCTCGGTGGCCAGGGGGGTAGAAATAATAGAGCTCCTACAGGGCCACACTTCAGGCTTTGCAGTACCTACCTATGTCATTGATGCCCCGGGAGGGGGCGGGAAAATACCCATAAATCCCCAGTACCTGATTTCCCTTTCGCAGGACAAGGTTATTCTGCGTAACTATGAAGGGATTATCGCCACTTATGCGGAGCCCGTCGACAAAACAAGCATATGTAACAACTGTGGAATCTGCAAGCCGAAAAAGGAGCTCAGTTTCGGACTGGGTAAGCTTATCAATAACCACAAGATCAGTCTTGTCCCTGAAGATAATAACAGAGTAAACAGGCGTGAAAAGCACCTACCGTTGGCAGGTGATCAATAATATGTGCATGTCCGCCAATTTAAACCTAACTGATGATATGCCATCCACTGAATTTCTTGAAACCATAATCGCAGGCAAACCTGTCCAAGTAACTTTGGATTATATAAATGACCGCATCAAAGTAAGGAGTAACAATCCGGAAGACATAGACCTTCTGATTACTTACCTGAACAACTTAACCTTACAGAACGGTTTCGGAAAAGTCATACTAATAGCCCGGAAGGAAGATTGGGAGAAAACATTACCCTTCGGTTATATACTTGAAGCAGTTAACAGTGGTTATTTCCAGGGCGATCCCGCATATTTCATGGCCAAGTTTTATAGTAAAGAAAGGGCTAACCGGAATTCACTGATTTTGGAAGACAATATTCTCCAAAGTGTCTTACAGCACCCCTTAAATCCTCTGCCTCCCCGACTGCCGTCAGGATATGTTGTGCGTGAGGCTGTTGCAGAGGACGTGCCCCAATTGGTGCATCTTTATGAGCAAATTTTTACAACTTACCCGTCACCTATTACCGAACCCGACTATCTTCAACACTTAATTAATAAATACACTTTTAAGATAATTTTGCACGCTGGCAAGATAGTATCTGCTGCATCAGCGGAAACAGACCTTAAAAACATGGCTGCAGAATTAACCGATTGCGCCTGTCGACCTGAATACCAAAGTCAGGGACTGATGTCCTACCTTATTTTTAGTCTGGAACTTGATCTAATTCGTCGAGGTTTTAAAAATCTTTTCACTATCTGCAGATCCATTTCAACTGGAATCAATACTATATTTAGAAAACAGGGATATACTTACGGGGGAAGGTTAATTAACAATTGCAGCATTTGCGGTCAATTTGAGGATATGAATCTATGGATTAAGAACCCCGTTAATAACCTTGAATACCGAACCCTTCCAAACCACCCTTGACACTTACTTAGGGCTGTGTTAGAATCATTAATGCATTGAAAACATTTATATGCGGATGTGGCGGAATTGGCAGACGCACCAGACTTAGGATCTGGCGCCGAGAGGCATGGGGGTTCAAGTCCCTTCATCCGCACCAAATAAAAACAAGGCCGAAGGCCTTTTTTTTATTTGGTGCGGATGAAAGGATTCAGTGGAACTGTGCATGCCGAGAAAAACGGCATCTGGCGTTGTTGCCCGCCCCACCGCAATCCTCGGAGTACGTCCAGTACGCCTGTGGTTGCGGTGGGGCGGGTGCCTAGCCAGCTGTCGTTTTTCTACCTCTGGGTCGGTACTGGGGCCATGCTAGGGCGACTATAGCTTGAGTGTTCGGTGGCCTTCGGCCACCATTAGGC
>PGZN01000055.1 GCA_002840165.1 Firmicutes bacterium HGW-Firmicutes-8 | reverse complement strand
CTGATTACCCCGATTGCCATTGAGGAAGGCCTGCGTTTTGCAATCCGCGAAGGCGGCCGGACCGTAGGCTCCGGAGTAGTAAGCGCAATCATTGAATAAGAAGGATATAGAAGCCCCGTTACCGGTATGGTAGCGGGGTTTATTATTATGTTGACAGTTGACAGTTGACAGTTAAAAGAGGATTAGGTCAACAACCTCAGTCGCCGTGCATTATAATAACCGAAGTATAATAACAGGGGGAATGGAAAAGACTAGTCCCAAAATTTTGGACAGCAGGAATGGGATGACTGTGTTTAGATTTATTAAGGCTCTATTAAGAAAAATTGGCGGTGTTTTTATCCCTCTCAAAAAGCCCGCCCCTGCAGACAAACGCCAGGACAAGGGCAAAGAGAGAGCAGATAAGCCGGATACCAGTCAGCCAAAACCTTCCTGGGCTTACGCTATACTTGTTATCGGGGGGGTGGCTATGCTCCTGTTTGGTATGATTTATGGGGGAGTCTACGGGGTTTTTTTCCTGAAAGGCCTCCACAATGAGCGGGCTGAACTGATGCAGGCGGTGCTTGAACAGTCCGCTATGGGGAGAGTGCAAGAGGCCCAAAAACTTTATAAGGAAGCGGAGCATCTGGCATCGTGGATGAAAACATTCAACAGCAGCTATACCCACCTCTCCCTGTTTGGGTTAATTGCCTTATCTATGGGTGCCAGTGTCAGCAGGACACGGTTAAATGAAAAGCTGAAGATGGCTGCAGCCTTAGCTTTGATATTTGGCGGGACAGTAATGGCTGTGGGTGTTTTTATCCAACCGTTGGCCGGAGAAACATTTGGCAAAACGGTAGCTATTATTGGGGGAACTTTGGTAATAGGCAGTACTGCCGTATATTTGTGGGGCATTATAAAATGGGTGTTATGGGGGAGCCCAACCGGCAATGTTTGATTAAATGAGACCGGTCGGGCAGTTTGAACGAAACTCCGACCGGTTGTTTTAAATCTTGAAAAAACAGGTAAACTATGAGTATGCGTTTACCCGAAACTATTGACAGCTAAAATGAATTGTGATAAATTGTTAAAGTAACACCGGAAAAACGGGTTTATTTTTGTTGCCCGTAAAGCCGGCAAATAACTTTGTGTTGGTTCAATTGGGAGGTGTCACTAGTGAGAGTTGGGATAACCCTAGCCTGTGCTACTTGCAAGAATAGAAATTATCAAAGCAATAAGAACAAAAAGAACAATCCTGAGAGGATTGAGGTTAAAAAATACTGCAAGTTTTGCCAGACTCATACAGCTCATAAAGAAACTAAATAGGTAACTAATAAGAACTATTTTTCGCTTGGACCACATGGGAAAATAGGATTAAGGATGTGTGGGAGAACATGGTTGATACCAATCAAGAACCGGTTGAAAAGGGAAAGCCTAAGAAAAAGAAAAAAGAATCACCGAAAAAAGCTGCTTTAAAGACTAAAGTTGAAGATAAAGAGCTTAAAACTAAAGGTGAAGACAAGGGAGTTGTCAAGAGACTTCCTGTTAAGAAAGAAAACGCCCCTGTGAAGAAAGAGGGTGCGGCCAAGAGCCAGGGCGGTAAAGCCCCGGTTGTCAAGAAACAAACTGCAGCCAATCTTAAAAAGTTCCTTAAGGGAGCATGGTCCGAACTTAAGAAGGTTCACTGGCCTAACCGGCGTGAACTGGTCACATATACAACTGTAGTCCTAACAGCTGTACTCATTGTAGCGGTGCTGTTATTTGTTATTGATGCCGGGTTGAGCAAACTGCTTGCGTTTATACTCCAGAAATAGATTTCAAGGGGGTGAGGGGCCTTTTGTAGAAGGTCCCTTGTGTTATGGATAGTAGCATTGAAAATAATAAGAAGTGGTATGTTATACATACTTATTCAGGTTACGAAAATAAGGTAAAAGCGAACCTGGAAAAAAGAGTTGAGTCTATGAACATGGGTGACAAGATTTTTAGGATTCTGGTCCCTATGGAAGACGAGGTTGAAATCAAAGACGGGAAAAAGAAGATTTCGAAGCGAAAAGTTTTTCCCGGCTATGTGCTTGTAGAAATGGTTATGACTGACGACTCGTGGTATCTCGTCCGTAATACCTCCGGAGTTACCGGTTTTGTCGGCTCCGGGACCAAACCTATTCCGCTGCATGAATCGGAAGTCCGCCACATTCTTAAACAGATGGGCGTGGAAGAAGCCAGACCCAAACTGGCCTTTAACCTTGGCCAAAATGTGCGGGTTGCTTCCGGACCTTTTGAGAATTTTATAGGTACAATTGAAGAAATTCACCCTGAAAAGGGGAAAGTCAAGGTTCTGGTTTCCATGTTTGGCCGGGAAACCCCGGTCGAACTTGAGTACGCCCAAATCGAGACTGTTTAGGCGCTTTAGGAGTGGGAGGGCATTGCCCGTCTTACCACATTTGGATATAAGGAGGTGTAGAAACTATGGCCAAAAAAGTAGTGGGGATGATTAAATTACAAGTCACTGCAGGTAAAGCTACCCCGGCTCCTCCGGTCGGCCCGGCACTTGGACAGCATGGTGTAAACATCATGGCCTTCTGCAAGGAGTATAACGAGAGGACTGCCAAACAGGCCGGACTGATTATACCTGTTGAAATTACAGTTTATGAAGACAGGTCTTTTACTTTTATCTGCAAAACCCCCCCTGCCTCAGTACTGTTGAAAAAAGCGGCAGGTATTGAAACCGCGTCCGGTGTGCCAAACAAGAACAAGGTTGCCAGGATACCCCGGGACAAAGTTCGCGAAATTGCCGAACTTAAGATGAAAGATTTAAATGCTGCAAGTATTGAAGCTGCAATGAGAATGATTGAAGGAACTGCCCGCAGCATGGGAATTGATATTGAAGGATAGTGGGAGGAGAATTCCGTTAAAACCACAAAGGAGGTTATAGTTATGCCGAAACACGGTAAAAAATATCAGGATGCATTTAAAGAAGTTGATAAGACAGTTCCAATGGAACCAAAGGAAGCGATTTCCCTCGTAAAAAAGGTGGCCCCGGCCAAGTTTGACGAAACCGTTGAGATTGCAGTCAGGCTGGGAGTAGACCCTAGGCACGCAGACCAGCAGGTAAGAGGAGCGGTTGTTTTACCTCACGGAACCGGGAAAACTGCTACTGTTCTTGTTTTTGCCAAGGGTGAGAAGCATAAGGAAGCTGAAAATGCCGGCGCTGATTTCGTCGGCGCCGAGGATATGATTGAAAAAATCCAGGGCGGCTGGATGGGTTTTGATGTAGCGATCGCCACACCGGATATGATGGGCGCTGTCGGTAAACTGGGCCGTGTTTTAGGGCCAAGGGGCTTAATGCCAAACCCCAAAACCGGTACTGTCACGTTTGATGTCGAAAAAGCGGTCAAGGATGTCAAAGCCGGTAAGATTGAATACCGGACTGACAAAGCCGGTATAATCCATGCCCCCATAGGCAAGGTTTCTTTTGAAGCTGAAAAACTGGCTGAAAACTTTCAGACTCTCGTCGATGTCTTAGTGCGGGCCAAACCGGCTGCATCCAAAGGGACATATTTAAAGAGCATCACAGTTTCTTCAACGATGGGTCCAGGCATCAAAGTCAACCCGCTGAAAATTTAGTGTCTTGACTTTTAAGCTGAGCCCGGTGTATAATAACACTTGTCAATTTAATAACCTGGATTGGGCTGTAGACAGTTGGCGCCGGAAGGCTTAATGTTCCAACCGAGGCTGTGGTTTGAAGATAACCTTGCATTTTCGGCCGCGGTATGTCTACCGCGGCTTTCGTTTTCTTTATGCGACCAGCTCACAGGGTTATTTGAAGGAGGTGGAACATACTTGTTAAATCTTGAAGCCAAAAAAAAGGTAGTGGAAGAAATTAAAATCAGGCTGCAGAAGATTCAGGGGGCCGTTCTGACGGATTACCGCGGACTTAATGTGGCCGAAGTTACCGAACTGCGGGCAAAACTTAGAGATGCCGGAATAGAATTCAAAGTACTTAAAAACACTCTTACCCGTATAGCTGCTAACGAAGTGGGGCTCGAAGGCCTTGATCCTTACCTGGAGGGTCCTACGGCAATAGCTTTTGGTATTGAAGACCCGGTTGCTCCGGCTAAAATCCTGGCAGAATTCGCCAAGACCCACAAAGCCCTTGAAATCAAGGCAGGCATTCTTGAGAACAAGGTCATTGACGGGGCTTCTGTAGAAGCTTTGGCGGCCCTGCCCCCGAGGGAAGTGCTTCTGGCCAAGCTGTTGGGAGCTATGCAGTCCCCGATGTATGGATTTGTCGGTTCACTGCAGGGTATCCTGCGCAATTTTGTTTATGTTCTTGATGCTGTCAAGGAAAAGAAGGCGGCAGAAGCGTAAAGCAGTAACAAAACACTAAAAATCTGAAGATTTTAAGGAGGAAAATAAAATGTCTAAAGTTAATGAAATTCTGGAAGCTGTAAAGGGTTTAACCGTATTGGAACTATCCGAACTGGTAAAGGCTTTTGAAGATGAGTTTGGTGTTACCGCTGCTGCCCCCGTGGCCGCAATTGCCGCTGCTCCCGCCGCAGCTTCCGCTCCGGCTGCTGAAGAGCAGACCGAATTTGATGTAATCCTTACCGGCGCAGGAGAGAAGAAAATTAACGTAATTAAAGTTGTTCGTGAAATCACCGGCCTGGGCCTCAAGGAAGCTAAAGACTTCGTTGACGGAGCTCCAAAGCCTGTTAAAGAGAAAATTGGCAAAGATGAGGCTGAAGCCATTAAAGCCAAACTTGCCGAAGCCGGCGCCGGCGTAGAAGTTAAATAAAGGGGAATGAACCCCCTTTTCTGGGGCTGTTGAGAAACACAGTTCGCTAGAGGTGCTGCAGCATTGTCTACCCGCGAGGGTGGCAGGTGAAGTCACCCGGGGAGTAACTGCGCTCTGAGCAGCCTCTGTTTGTAATATTAGTTTTTCTTGACATTTCAGGTTAATTGTGCTAACATTATATAATGCTATCATGTAAACCTGGTAATAATGGAGATAATGAAATTAAAGTTTCTTTGTGCATAGTTCCCTTGTTTTTGGGGAATAATAAATAGATGCCGGATACGGTTTTCGGATAATAAAGAATGCATATAAAGGTTATAAAGCGAGGTTTAGAAATAAGCCTTGCTTTTAAATGTTTGTTTTCAAAATTCAACGTGTTTCTAAGACTTGTTAAGGGGTGAAGTTCTTAATGGTTTATCCGATCAAGGTGGGGAATCGGGAGAGAATAAGTTATGCGAAGATTCAAGAAGTACTGGAAATGCCCAACCTGATTGAAATCCAGCAGAATTCATACGACTGGTTCCTCAGGGAAGGCTTACGTGAAATGTTCTATGATATTTCCCCCATTCAGGATTTCACGGGGAATTTAATTCTCGAGTTTGTAGACTACACCCTTGGTGAACCAAAGTATACCGTAGAGGACTGCAAAGAAAGAGACGTTACATATGCGGCGCCTTTACGGGTTAAGGTGCGTCTGATTAACAAGGAAACGGGAGAGGTTAAGGAACAAGAAGTTTTTATGGGTGATTTTCCATTAATGACTGAGAAAGGTACTTTTATCATTAATGGTGCGGAAAGGGTTATTGTCAGCCAGTTGGTCCGTTCTCCCGGAGTATATTATGCTGAACAGATTGATTCGAGCGGTAAAAAGCTTTACGGCGCTACGATAATTCCGAACCGCGGCGCGTGGCTTGAATTCGAAACTGATGTCAATGACAATATTTTTGTCCGGATCGACCGGACCCGGAAATTGCCGGCAACAGTGCTTGTTAGGGCACTGGGCCATAGTACCAATGCCAAGATCCTGGAACTGTTCGGAGATGATGAAAGGATTAGGGCGACTCTGGAAAGGGATAATACAGATTCAGAAGAAGAAGCCCTTGTTGAGATTTATAAAAGGTTAAGGCCTGGGGAACCTCCTACGGTTGATAGCGCGCGAACTTTACTGGCGACGTTATTCTTCGACCCCAAAAGATACGACTTGGCCAGTGTTGGCCGGTATAAGTTAAATAAAAAATTAAAGGTGGGTATTGCCCCTGAGATTAGGAATCTAACCAAAGACGACATTATTGCTACCGTACATTATTTGCTGCAGCTTATTGACGACAACGGCAGGGTTGACGATATCGACCATCTGGGGAACAGGCGGCTGCGGTCGGTTGGAGAACTGCTGCAGAACCAGTTCCGCATCGGCTTGTCCAGGATGGAAAGGGTTGTCCGGGAACGGATGACAATCCAGGATGTCGATGTTATCACACCTCAGGTCCTGATTAATATCAGGCCGGTAGTGGCAGCTATTAAAGAATTCTTCGGGAGCAGCCAGTTATCACAGTTCATGGACCAGACCAACCCATTAGCCGAGCTTACTCACAAACGGCGCTTGAGCGCACTCGGACCGGGAGGGTTAAGCAGGGAAAGAGCCGGATTTGAAGTGCGGGACGTACACCACTCTCACTACGGGCGGATGTGTCCGATAGAAACTCCGGAAGGCCCCAACATCGGCTTAATCGGTTCACTGAGCACATATGCCCGCATCAACGAATACGGTTTTATCGAAACTCCTTATCAGAAGGTAAACAAGTCAAAGGGTCAGGTAACTAGCGAAATTGAATATCTAACCGCCGACGAAGAGGATAACTGTGTTATTGCCCAGGCTAATGCTGCCCTTGATGCCAAGAGAAAGTTTGCGACAGCTAAGGTTAATGCCAGGCACGGAAAAGACATCATAGTTGTTACCGCCGATAAAGTAGATTATATGGATGTTTCACCAAAGCAGGTCGTCAGTATCGCTACTGCCCTTATCCCCTTCCTGGAGAACGATGACGCCAACCGGGCTTTGATGGGTTCCAACATGCAGCGGCAGGCTGTTCCTTTACTAAGGACCGAGGCTCCTCTGGTAGGTACCGGGATGGAATACAAAGCAGCTAAGGATTCGGGAGTCGTAGTTATAGCAAAAAATTCCGGAACGATCCAGAAAGTTACGGCTGACGAGATAGTTGTTAAAACCAAACGGGGTGAATTAGATACATATAAATTAATGAAATTCACCAGATCGAACCAGGGCACATGTATGAACCAGAAGCCTATTATTCGGGTCGGCGTAAAGGTGGATGCCGGAGACATCATCGCCGACGGGCCATCCACAGATATGGGTGAACTGGCCCTTGGGCGCAATGTGCTGGTCGCTTTTATGCCGTGGGAAGGCTACAATTATGAGGATGCCATCCTGATTAGCGAAAAACTTGTTAAAGAAGATTACTTTACATCTATTCATATTGAAGAATATGAATGTGATGCCAGGGATACAAAACTCGGCCCGGAAGAAATTACCCGGGACATCCCCAATGTCGGGGAGGATGTTTTAAAAGACCTCGATGACCGGGGGATAATCCGGATTGGGGCAGAAGTCAGACCAGGAGACATCCTGGTCGGCAAGGTTACTCCGAAGGGTGAAACCGAGCTGACAGCGGAAGAACGGCTGTTGAGAGCTATCTTCGGTGAGAAAGCCCGCGAAGTTCGTGATACTTCACTAAGAGTCCCTCATGGGGAAGCGGGTAAGGTTGTTGATGTCAAGGTATTTTCCCGGGAAAACGGTGATGAACTGGCTCCCGGGGTTAACCAGCTCGTAAGGGTTTACATCGCCCAGAAGAGAAAAATCTCGGAAGGGGATAAAATGGCCGGTCGTCATGGAAACAAGGGTGTCATCGCTAGGATTATGCCTGAGGAAGATATGCCCTTTATGCCGGACGGGACTCCCATTGAAATTGTCCTTAATCCTCTGGGCGTACCTTCCCGGATGAACCTGGGACAGGTTTTGGAAACCCACCTCGGCTGGGCTGCCAAGACCCTCGGGTTCTATGTGGCTACCCCTGTATTCGACGGGGCGGAAGAAGATGATGTACTGGAGACTCTGCTGAAAGCGGGGCTGCCCGAAGATGGCAAGTGCCCCCTGTATGACGGTCGAACTGGGGAACCGTTTGACAACTCGATTACTGTCGGGTACGTATATATGTTAAAACTTGCTCACTTGGTAGATGACAAGATTCACGCCAGGTCAACAGGACCATACTCTCTGGTTACCCAACAGCCCTTGGGCGGGAAAGCCCAATTTGGCGGACAGCGGTTTGGTGAGATGGAAGTGTGGGCTTTGGAGGCGTATGGCGCTGCTTATACCCTGCAGGAAATACTAACTGTCAAATCCGATGATGTGGTTGGGCGCGTAAAGACCTACGAAGCTATTGTAAAAGGTGAGAATGTTCCCGAACCGGGAGTCCCTGAGTCGTTCAAGGTGCTTATTAAAGAGCTGCAAAGCCTTGGGCTTGATGTTAAGGTGCTTTCCGAGGACGATGAGGAGATAGAAATCAAAGAAGCTGAAGAGGATGTCAGTGAAGCCGCCAAAGAACTTGGGTTAGATATTCAGGGCGAGCCTGTTGGTGAAAAGGCACTCGGACCTGTTGAAGAAGAAGAGGATGACGTGGAAGATTTCGATGAAGCATTCCTGGAGGACGATTTCGAGTTTGAAGAAGAGGATTAGTAGACATCGGCTTATACGTTACTATACTAAAACGGTGAAGGGAGAGTGCCCCTTTGTTAGATGTCAATAATTTTGACCGAATGCGTATTGGTTTAGCTTCTCCGGACCAAATCAGGGAGTGGAGCAGCGGGGAGGTCAGAAAACCCGAAACGATCAACTACCGGACATTAAAGCCGGAGCGCGACGGTTTGTTCTGTGAACGTATATTTGGTCCCACCAGGGACTGGGAATGCCACTGCGGTAAATATAAAAGAGTCAGGTATAAAGGGATTATCTGCGACCGCTGCGGGGTTGAGGTAACGAGATCTAAAGTCAGGCGTGAACGGTTGGGCCATATTGAACTGGCTGCTCCTGTTTCGCATATTTGGTATTTCAAGGGTATCCCCAGCAGGATGGGCCTGCTTCTTGATATGTCCCCACGTTCATTGGAAAAGGTATTATATTTTGTTTCTTATATAGTTATTGAACCAGGGGACACCCCCTTGATGAAAAAACAGTTGTTAACTGAGACTGAATACCGGGAGTACCGTGAGAAATATGGGAACCTTTTCAAAGCAGGGATGGGAGCGGAAGCTATCAAAAAGCTTCTCGAGGAGATTGAACTGGAAAACCTGTCCAAGGAACTGCGCCAGGAATTAAAAGAAGTCAGCGGCCAGCGTAGAATTAGAGCGATTCGCCGGCTCGAGGTAGTGGAAGCCTTCCGGAAATCCGGTAACCGCCCGGAGTGGATGGTCATGGAAGTAATACCGGTCATCCCGCCCGAACTGCGCCCAATGGTTCAGTTGGATGGGGGACGTTTTGCGACCTCAGACCTAAATGACCTTTATCGCCGGGTTATCAACAGAAACAACAGGTTAAAAAGGTTACTTGACCTGGGGGCCCCTGATATTATTGTCCGGAACGAAAAGAGGATGCTGCAGGAAGCCGTTGATGCGCTGATTGACAACGGCAGGCGCGGCCGTCCCGTTACGGGGCCGGGAAACAGACCCCTCAAGTCCTTAAGCGACATGCTGAAAGGAAAACAGGGGCGTTTCCGCCAGAACCTATTAGGAAAACGGGTTGACTATTCCGGCCGTTCCGTTATCGTCGTTGGGCCGGAGCTTCTGCTGCACCAGTGTGGGCTGCCGAAAGAAATGGCTTTGGAACTGTTCAAGCCTTTTGTGATGAAAAAACTCGTCAATGACGGGTTCGCCCACAATATTAAAAGTGCCAAAAGAATGGTAGAACGTGTCCGCCCTGAGGTTTGGGATGTTTTAGAGGAAGTTATTAAAGAACACCCGGTTCTTCTTAACCGGGCCCCAACACTCCACAGGCTGGGCATCCAGGCCTTTGAGCCTGTACTTGTTGAGGGCAGGGCTATTCAGATTCATCCAATGGTATGTACGGCTTATAATGCTGACTTTGACGGGGACCAGATGGCTGTACACGTGCCGCTTTCGGTCGAGGCCCAAGCTGAGGCCAGACTGCTGATGCTGTCAGCCCATAACATCCTTAACCCCAAAGACGGTCGGCCGGTGGCTATCCCTACCCAGGACATGGTCCTTGGCTGTTACTATCTTACTTTGGAGAAAACAGGCGCTTTGGGAGAAGGCAAGGTATTAAGCAACGTTTCGGAAGCCATTATGTCTTACCTCACGGAGAGTACAGACCTCCATGCCAAAGTTCAGTTAAAGCGGGAAGATGGTACCAGACTGGAGACCACCGTTGGCAGGATCATATTTAATGAAGTTATTCCAGAGGAACTGGGCTATATAAATGAAGTTGCCAGCAAAAAAGTCCTCGGTAATGTCGTGGCCAAAGCGTACCGGGAACTCGGTTACGCCAAGACGGCGGCTCTGCTCGACGGACTGAAGAAAATTGGATATACATATGCCACCAAGGCCGGGATTACAATTGGGATTACAGACATCACAATACCGGAGGCGAAGAAAGAAATTCTGATCGGCGCCGAAAAGAATGTTGAACTGATTGAACTGCAGTACCGGCGGGGGCTGATCACTGAAGAAGAGCGTTACCAGAAGGTTATCGGGATATGGAACGAAGCCACCGAAACAGTAACAGAGGCTCTCTTAAAGACCCTTGATAGGTTCAACCCGGTTTACATGATGGCGACCTCAGGGGCGCGGGGTAATATCCAGCAAATCCGGCAGTTGGCAGGGATGCGGGGCCTAATGGCTGACCCTTCAGGGCGGATCATCGACCTCCCTATCAAGGCCAATTTCCGGGAGGGGCTGACCGTATTGGAGTACTTTATTTCCACTCACGGGGCTAGGAAGGGTTTGGCTGACACCGCTCTCAGGACGGCCGACTCAGGATACCTGACGAGGAGGTTGGTTGATGTCGCCCAGGACGTAATAGTCCGGGAGGATGACTGCGGTACTACAAACGGTATTGAAGTTGAAGAGATTAAGGATGGCAACGAAACAATTGAAAAACTTGAAGACAGGATAACCGGCAGAATCGCTATAGATGATATTCTTCACCCGGAAACGGGGGAAGTTCTCGTTGTGGCTAACCGGGAAATCAGCGAAACTATGGCTGACAGTGTTATCGCAGCCGGGTATGAAAAGCTAAAGATACGTTCGGTTTTGACATGTAAATCCAGGTATGGAGTATGTAAGAAGTGTTACGGCCGCAATCTGGCGACCGGTCGGCAGGTGGACATCGGTGAAGCGGTGGGAATCATTGCTGCCCAGTCCATCGGTGAACCCGGGACCCAGCTTACTATGAGGACGTTCCATACCGGAGGTGTGGCCGGTGATGATATTACCCAGGGTCTCCCACGGGTAGAGGAACTCTTTGAAGCCCGTAAACCTAAAGGGCAGGCCGTTATTGCCGAAATAGACGGAAAGGCTAAAATCCAGGAAGTTAAAGGCCGGCGTGAAATCGAGTTAGTTAATGACAGCGGCGAACGGCACAATTATCAGGTCCCGTACGGGGCCCGCTTAAGAGTTAAGGAAGGACAGTACGCTTCAGCCGGAGATGAATTGACTGAGGGTTCGGTTAACCCTCATGATATGCTCAAGATAAAAGGGCTGAAAGGGGTTCAGATGTATCTGGTCCATGAAGTTCAGCGGGTTTACCGGCTCCAGGGCGTTGACATCAATGATAAGCACATTGAGGTCATGGTACGTCAGATGCTGCGCAAGGTTAAGGTAGAAGATCCCGGCGATACCGAGCTTCTACCGGGCGGCCTGATCGACATTTTTGACTTTGAAGAGGAAAACGCGGCAGCTATTGCCGGCGGAGGCCAGCCGGCTACGGCTCGTCCGGTGCTGCTGGGGATTACAAAGGCTTCCTTGGCTACAGACTCGTTCCTGTCGGCGGCATCATTCCAGGAAACGACAAGGGTGCTGACCGAGGCAGCCATTAAGGGTAAGCTTGACCCGCTGCTCGGCCTGAAAGAAAACGTTATTATCGGTAAACTGGTACCTGCCGGGACCGGAATGTCACGTTACAGGAACATTAAAATTATCACGATTGGCGAGGAAGCAGACACGAATAATCTTGACAGTAATCACTAAAAATGATATTATTTAAAAGTGTCTGATTCGAAGGGAGTGGTTATAGTGCCCATTAGCAGTTTGGAAAGTGCCGCTAAGAAGACCATTGGCACGAAACAAACGCTAAAGGCTCTGGAAAAAGGGCTTGCTAAGAAGGTGTTTATAGCTTCCGATGCGGAACAACACGTCGTTAAACCATTGCTCCGGCACTGTAAAGAAAGAGATATCCCTGTTGTCATGATCGATTCGATGAAAAGCCTGGGCAAGGCTTGCGGCATTGAAGTAGGCTGCGCTTCCGCAGCATTGGTTGAAGAATAGGATAAGTTCCTTATTGGGGTGTTCAAACAAATAACAGGTTTGTTTTTTGCCCCTTGCCAAGGTGAGGGGCAAAAAATTTGTCAATTACAGTTTTTAAGGAAGGAGGTGCACTGGATGCCTACAATAAGTCAATTAGTCCGCAGGCGCAGGGAAGTTATTAAGAAAAAATCAACAGCGCCGGCGTTAAAAGAATCACCGCAAAAAAGAGGGGTTTGTACCAGGGTTTATACAACTACACCAAAGAAACCAAACTCGGCACTCCGTAAAGTAGCAAGGGTAAGATTGACAAACGGCATAGAGGTTACCTCTTATATTCCCGGCATTGGCCACAATCTCCAGGAACACTCCGTTGTTTTAGTCAGGGGTGGTCGGGTTAAAGACCTGCCAGGTGTAAGATATCATATTGTACGCGGCGCGTTGGATACCGCGGGGGTTCAGAACCGTAACCAGAGCCGTTCCAAATACGGTGCTAAAAGACCTAAAGCCAAGTAATTTTTTCAAAGATATAACCTTATTATAAAGGGGGGAAACGAATGCCCAGAAGGGGTTTTATTGCCAAAAGAGACGTTTTACCTGACCCTCTGTATAGCAGCAGAGTAGTTACGAAGCTCATTAACCAGGTAATGCAGGACGGCGAAAAAGGAACTGCCGAACACATTTGTTACAATGCCTTTGATATAATTAAAGAAAAAACCGGTAAAAACCCATTGGAAGTTTTTGAGGCCGCGATGAAAAATATCATGCCGGTTCTGGAAGTTAAAGCCCGCCGGGTAGGTGGCGCTAACTATCAGGTACCTGTAGAAGTCCGTACCGACCGTAGGCAGACCCTCGGTTTGCGTTGGTTGGTAGCGTTCTGCCGCAAACGTGGCGGGGAAAAAACAATGGAAGAAAAACTAGCAGGAGAAATTATGGATGCAGCTAACAGTACCGGCGGTTCTGTAAAGAAGAGAGAAGATACTCACAAAATGGCTGAAGCTAATAAGGCTTTTGCTCATTACCGGTGGTAAACGATTTTGCTTATTTGCATTTTCACCTCTTGGTAGAAAGGAGGATACGTTGTGGCAAGAAAATTTAGTTTAGAAAGAACTCGTAATATTGGTATAATGGCCCATATTGATGCCGGCAAAACTACAACTACAGAACGAATTTTGTTTTATACCGGCAAAGTTCATAAGATTGGCGAAGTGCATGACGGTGCTGCTACGATGGACTGGATGGTCCAGGAACAAGAACGCGGCATTACCATCACAGCTGCCGCTACTACATGCGAGTGGAAGGGTCATCGGATTAATATTATAGACACACCTGGGCACGTGGACTTTACTATGGAGGTGGAAAGGTCACTCCGGGTTCTTGATGGGGCTGTAGCCGTTTTTTGTTCAGTCGGTGGAGTTGAACCCCAATCTGAAACCGTGTGGCGTCAAGCTGATAAATATGGTGTTCCCCGGATTGCTTTTATTAACAAAATGGACCGTGTAGGAGCTGATTTCTTCAGGGGCCTGAGTATGATTAAGGAAAGACTGGGCGCAAACCCGGTTGCCCTGCAGCTTCCTATTGGGTCAGAGGATAAATTTCAAGGGGTCATTGATTTAGTTACTAAGAAGGCACGCGTATATACAGATGACCTGGGAACTACCAGCGAGGTTGCCGAGATTCCGGAAGACCTGGCTGAACTGGCTGCCGAGTACCGTGAAAAAATTATTGAGGCAGTAGCTGAGGCTGACGAAGAACTGATGATGAAATACTTAGAAGGCCAAGAACTTACCGAAGAAGAGATAAAAAACGGTATCCGCAAAGCCACTATAGCAGTTAAGTTTATTCCTGTCTTTTGCGGGTCCGCTTTCAAAAACAAAGGTGTCCAGCCTTTATTGGATGCAGTTGTTGACTATATGCCGGCCCCTGTTGACGTTCCGGCTATCAAAGGGGTTAACCCCGATACAGGACTAGAGGACGTCAGGGAGGCCAAAGACGATATAGCTTTTTCTGCCCTGGCCTTTAAGATTATGGCTGACCCTTATGTCGGTAAGCTCGCCTTTTTCAGGGTATACTCGGGTGCGCAGAAATCAGGTTCTTACATTTTTAATTCAACTAAAAACAAGAAGGAAAGAATTGGCCGTATTTTACAAATGCACGCCAACCACAGGGAAGAAATCTCTGAGGTTTATACAGGCGACATTGCAGCAGCCGTTGGTCTAAAAAATGTTTCCACAGGGGACACCCTTTGTGATGAAAAGGACCCTATCGTGTTAGAGCAGATGGAGTTTCCGGAACCGGTTATCGATGTGGCAATTGAGCCCAAAACCAAAGCCGACCAGGAAAAAATGGGCTTTGCCCTGCAGAAGCTGGCAGACGAAGACCCAACATTCCGGATTCGTACTGACACGGAAACAGGACAAGTAATTATTTCCGGGATGGGAGAATTACACCTGGAAATAATCGTCGACCGGATGCTCCGGGAGTTTAAGGTTGATGCTAATGTCGGCCGCCCCCAAGTTGCTTTTAAGGAAACGATTAAGTCCAAAGTCAAAGCAGAGGGAAAATTTGTTCGTCAGTCAGGCGGCCGCGGCCAGTACGGACATGTCGTGATTGAACTGGGGCCTTTAGAGCCGGGCGGTGGATTTACGTTTACTAACAAAATCGTGGGGGGCGTTGTCCCCAGGGAATATGTCGCACCTGTTGAAGCCGGTATCAAGGAAGCTATGGAGAACGGTATTCTCGCCGGCTACCCGGCGATAGACATCGGGGCAACCCTCATTGACGGTTCATATCATGATGTTGATTCATCAGAAATGGCCTTTAAGATTGCCGGTTCCATGGCTTTTAAAAATGCGGCGAGTAAAGCTCAACCCGTTATTTTGGAGCCTGTGATGAGGATAGAAGTGGTTATTCCCGAAGAGTACATGGGTGATGTTATGGGAGATATAAACTCCCGCCGCGGTAAAATTGAAGGGATGGAGCCAAGAGGAAACTCTCAGGTAATCAGGGGCTTTGTGCCATTAGCCGAAATGTTCGGTTACGCCACAGACCTGCGTTCCATGACCCAAGGCCGGGGGACATATACAATGCAGATGTCCCATTATGAGGAAGTTCCCAAAAATATTGCCGATGGAATCATTGCCAAACGGCAGGGATAGTTAGTTGCTAGTTGCTAGTTGCTAGTTCCTAGTTCCTAGTTCCTAGTTGCTGGTGGCTGGTAAATATAAAAACAATTATTAAATGGACTTAAGGAGGAAAGATAAAAATGGGAAAAGCAAAATTTGAACGCACGAAACCTCACGTTAACGTAGGTACGATCGGTCACGTAGACCACGGTAAAACCACTTTGACGGCAGCAATCACCTTGTGTCTGGCGACGATGGGCCAGGCGGAAGTAAAG
>PGZN01000054.1 GCA_002840165.1 Firmicutes bacterium HGW-Firmicutes-8 | reverse complement strand
CAAAAACAATTTTTACCACAAAGTCTAACAGGCACTGCTCAATGGTCTAAGAGCATAAGGTTCAATGTGGGGTCATAAGAACACAAAGAGTCAGAGATATTACAAACTAAGGGTTTTCTAGCACAGTTTTGATTTTTTTATTTAGGTTATATGGTTTAATAAAGCATGAAGAATTCTTGGGTAGAACGTTGATGTTGGCATAATTCCATACTCTTTGTGGCCTTTCTTTTTATCCTTCGACCACATAGAAATGCCCATTAGCCTTTGTGTTAATGAAAGTAGTCCGGCCTAGAATCATTTTATTATAAAAATATATAAACAAAACAAAAAACAGTCACAGGTCATAAGGTTACACCTATGTAGGTGAGAAAACAGAGGGTATGAATATCTGAGTAGTAAAAATGTTTTTATATTTAATGATTTTCTCAAGGTACAGAGTTACTAAATTGAACAGGGGAGTAGGTATATGTGATAGCTCTCTGTGTTCTCTTGTTTCCAGTGAATCCCAATATCTCTGTGTCCTCTGTGATTTCTTGTAAGAACTAATAACTTGTACTGTCAACTGGCAACTGACAACTGTCAACTGTCAACTGACAACTGTCAACTGTCAACTGACAACTGTCAACTGTCAACTGACAACTGTCAACTGACAACTGTCAACTGAATTTCTGGGAGGTTAATGATGAGAGTATCCGAACTATTGGCTCCTACCCTCAGGGAGGCGCCGACCGAAGCGGAAGTAATCAGCCATATTTTGATGTTAAGGGCAGGGATGCTGCGAAAGGTCGCCTCAGGTGTATATACCTACCTGCCTTTGGGATACAGGGTCCTGAAAAAAGTAATTCAGATAGTCAGGGAAGAGATGGACAACAAAGGCGGGCAGGAGCTGATGCTGCCGATAATTCAACCTGCTGAACTGTGGCTGGAATCCGGACGGTGGAATGTTTACGGGGATGAATTATTCAGGATGAAAGACCGCCATGGGCGTGATTTTGCCTTAGGCCCGACCCACGAAGAAATAATTACCGATTTGGTACGGGGGGAAGTCAGAAGCTACAAACAGCTCCCCCAGCTTTTATATCAGATTCAAAACAAATACCGGGATGAGCGGAGGCCCCGTTTCGGGTTAATGCGCGGGCGGGAATTTGTGATGAAAGACCTCTATTCCTTTGATAAAGACGAAGCGGGGCTTGATGAAAGCTACCGGAAGATGTATGAAGCCTATACGAGGATATTTGCCCGCTGCGGCCTTCAGTTCAGGTCGGTAGAAGCAGATCCGGGAGCGATCGGGGGCAGCAGTACCCACGAATTCATGGTCATGGCGGATTCGGGGGAAGCAGCCATTGTCTATTGTGACAGCTGTAACTATGCCGCCAATGTGGAGAAGGCGGAAGCGGTTCCAGAACAGTTGTCCGGGGACGGGGAGATGCTTTCTTTAGACGAGGTCTCCACCCCGGGCGCCAAGACAATCGAAGATGTATCGGCATTCTTGAAAATCGCCGGCCACAACCTGATTAAGACAATAGTCTACCAGACCGAAGAGGAGACCGTGATAGCCCTCGTGAGAGGCGACCGGGAAATTAACGAAATTAAACTGCAGAACATGCTTGGTTCCCTTCAGCTGTTTATGGCTGATGAACGGACTGTAAAAGAGCTGACCGGGGCGGCCCCCGGTTTTGCCGGGCCGGTTGGGATGAAAGGCGCCCGCATCATAGCTGACCGGGAAATACCACTAATGAGAAATGCCGTCACCGGCGCTAACAAAACAGATGCCCATCTTGTCAATGTAAACCCCGGTCGGGATTTTACCCCCGATGTCGTGGCAGATATCAGGCTCGTCAGAGCGGGCGAACACTGTCCCAGATGCGAGGGTGTGCTGGCAGAAGCCAGGGGTATTGAAGTTGGGCAGGTTTTTAAACTTGGCACCAAATACAGTAAAGCCTTGGGGGCAAAATTCCTCGACGAAAACGGCAAAGAACAGCTGATGGTAATGGGATGTTACGGGATCGGGGTCAGCCGGACGGTGGCTGCTGCGATTGAGCAGAACCATGACGGAGACGGGATTATCTGGCCGATGCCGATAGCCCCTTTTCAGGCTGTTGTCATCCCTGTCAGTTCAAAGGACGAGGGTCAGATGGGACTCGCCGACTCTTTATATAATGCCCTCCGTGAACAGGGTGTGGAAACAGTTATCGATGACCGTAATGAGCGCCCCGGGGTCAAATTTAAGGACGCCGATTTGGTCGGTTATCCTCTGAGGATTGTAGTTGGCTCCAAGACTGTGGAAGAAGGTACGGTTGAAATAAGACACCGCCGCAGCGGAAACGTCCAGGTTGTTAAACTGGAAGGCGCAGCCCAGCTCATCAAAAAGATCGTGGCAGATGAGATTGCTGAGAGCCTGAAATAAAAGAGGAAAACACTTAAAAAAACAGCCGCGGATTACGCGGATGAACGCGGATTTTAAAAGACGCGGATAAAACATAAAAGAAGTTTCTAAATAAATAGTTGTTAAAGTTCAAAAACAACCACGGATGGCATGAATTTAGACCAACTTTTACTGCTCACATCAAAGTGCAGCTTGCAGCGAAAAAATATGAATTGATGGCTGAAGGTCACACTTATCTATGGGAGAAAACTGGAGGTTGTGATATCTGTAAGGTTAATATGTTTTTGTACAACTATTAAATGTTAATTATGTCTTTCAATGCGATTTTGTTATCCGCGGTCCAAAAGGGACCAACAGTAATTATCCGCTTAATCAGCGTCATCCGCGGCTAATTGATGGAGTAATTGCTGAAAGCACATTTGTGTAAGTAAGAAAATGGGGTTATGGTATCACGGTGGTATATATGTTTTATCCGCGTCGTTCTAATCCGCGTTCATCCGCGTCATCCGCGGCTTTTTTCAAATGTTTGATTGCAGCTTTGCTGCGCTAGGTACTCTGTGATTTCTTGTAAGAACCAGCATCTAGCAACTAGCAACTAGCAACTGGCCGCTGGCCAATGGTTATCAGGGAGGCATTCTTATGAAGTCGGCAGTTATTATTCCGGCGTATAATGAAGAACATACTATCGGAGAAGTAATCGGGACAGTCAGGCAGGTTCCCTTTGTTGATGAGATTATTGTAGTCAGTGACGGTTCCACTGATAACACAGCCGCAGCTGCTGAATCACACGGGGCCAGGGTTATTCCGTTAACGGAAAACCTCGGCAAGGGTGGGGCTATGATGGTTGGGGTCAACAATACCGAGGCGGAAGTGGTATTGTTTTTGGATGCTGACCTGATCGGGCTGCAGCCGGGTCACGTCGCAGACCTCCTCCTGCCTGTACTGGAAGGCCGGGCGGAAATGACTGTGGGAATTTTTGAACACGGCCGGTTGGCAACTGACCTGGCCCAGTTTATTGCTCCTTATTTATCCGGACAAAGGGCTGTCAAAAGACATTTAGTCGGTCAGCTGTCAAATCTGGAGATGACAAGGTTCGGTGTCGAGGTTGCTTTGACGAGATTTGCTAAAACAGCAGGAATATCGGTAGTTGAGGTAGAATTGAAAGACATGACCCATATTATGAAGGAAGAAAAACTGGGGCTCCTCCGCGGATTCTTGGCGCGGTTGAAAATGTACTGGGAAATTGCTAAGTGTGTCGGCCTGAAATAACAATTTAAGTTAGCCCGCGCAATCTAAAGGGGGAAGGCCAGTGATGCAGTTCACCGAAATCGACATAATCGTACGCATTATACTCTCGTGTGTCTTAGGCGGACTGATCGGCCTGGAACGGGAAAGTCTCAATAAGTCGGCCGGTTTTCGGACCCATATCCTGGTTTGTGTCGGGTCTGCTTTAATTATGATAGTATCTCAGGATATGTATTTCCTCTACCAGGGAAAAGCCGCGATGGACCCGGCCAGGATAGCGGCCCAGGTCGTCAGTGGGATCGGTTTCCTGGGAGCCGGTACGATCATGCGGGAGGGGACCACAGTAAAAGGACTTACTACGGCAGCCAGCCTCTGGGTGGTGGCCGGAGTAGGCCTGGCAGTCGGCGCCGGTTTTTATTTCCCGGCCCTCGTGACAACCGGGGTAATATTTCTGACCCTTATTTATCTCGGTAAAGTTGAAAAGCTGATGGCCGGTCTTACCCATGGCATGATCCTGTTGGTCACTGTCGATAACCGGCCCGGACAGTTAGGGCGGATAGGCTTAATGCTCGGAGAACACGGGATAAATATCCTCAATATCCAGATGAAGCAAATGAGGGACAATAACAGCGTGAAAATGGAAATTGATATTAAGACCCCGCCTAACATCAATATGAATGAGGTATTATACGAACTGTCAGATTTACCTGGGGTATTTCAGGTGGAATTGGGAGATTAACAGATTTCGCTGCAGGGGGAAAAACTTTGTCATCAATATCATCAGAACCAAATACAGAACGGCGCCAAGCCGTTCTACATTTTTGCAGTTTAATAGAACAATCAGTCCTCCCGGCTGAGTTTAAAGAGGTAATGAAACAGGCCCGGATTATCAGGGTTGAGATCAGTACCTCGGAGAAAAAGTGGAGAATTCATCTTATGCTGGACAGCCTTGTCCGCAAAAAGCAGTTGGACGAATTCGCCGGGGAAATACCAGGCCTGATAACCGGACTGGCGGAACTTGATTTTATCGTCAGGTATAATCTTCCCGGGATAAAACCGGCAGAAATAATCCGGGGTTATTGGGAAGATATAATTTACGTTATCTCCAAAAAACATCCCGCTTTATCCGGGTGGATGATCTCTGCTTCCAAAAAGCTGGAGGGTGACTGCCTGCAGATATTTGTGAAAAGCCAGGTGGGCAGTGATATCATCAGCCACCAGCGGGTCCCGGAACAGATTACTGAGTTAATCAGGCAGGAGTTCGGGGTTGAGATAAAGGTCACTTTACACGTAGTTGAAGAAGACGAATGTGAGTTAACCAGCTGGGTTGCCCACCAGGAGGCGGAATATGTCAAAGCCTTAAAAACCCAGCAGGCAGACAGACCAAATATGACTAGCGGCAGCGGCGTTCCCGGGAACAAGACCGGGGCAGGCAGGCCTAGGGTCATCATAGGCAAACCGATTTCAGAAATGCCGGTGACAATTGAAAAAATAACAGAAGAAGAAAAAAACATTACTGTCCAGGGAGAGATTATCAGCCTGGATATCCGCCGCTTAAAGAGCGGGCGCAGCCTTTTGATATTTGACCTTACAGACTTGACAGACAGCATTACAGTCAAGTTTTTTGAAGACGAAAAAGAAGAAAATAAGGCTCTAAAAGCACTAAGCCAGGGAATGTGGGTCAAAGTGCGGGGGCCGGTCAGGCAGGATAAAGTGTCCCAGGAACTGACGATAATGGCCCGGGACGTTAATACCGCAGAATTTAAAGCCAGGACTGATGAAGCGGAGGAAAAGAGAGTGGAACTCCACCTCCATACGAAGATGAGCGCGATGGACGGTGTCACCGGGATTTATGATGCGGTAAGCACAGCCGCCAAATGGGGCCACCCGGCTATCGCCATTACCGACCACGGTGTCGTCCAGGCATTTCCTGATGCTTATGGGGCAGGCCGGAAATACGGGGTTAAAATTATATTCGGGATGGAAGGGTATCTGATAGATGACGGGGCGCCAATTGTTATCAAATCCCATCCCGGGCTGCTGGCAGATGAAGAGTTCGTCGTTTTTGACCTGGAAACTACCGGGTTATCCCCGATTGTAAATGAAATTATCGAAATTGGCGCCGTTAAAATGAAACAGGGGCTGGTGGTGGACCGTTTGGCCAGGTTTGTCAGGCCGCAGAACGGGATACCTATTGAAATCCAAAGGCTGACCGGTATCCTGCCTGAAATGGTCGCCAATGCTGCGGATATTGACCGGGTCCTGCCCGAATTTATGGAGTTTGTGGGTTCAGCCACTTTGGTAGCCCACAATGCCCAGTTCGATACCGGATTTCTCCGCTCTAACCTGATCAGAGCGGCCCGGCAGAGCTTAACCAACCCGGTATTGGATACCCTCGGCCTGACGAGGGCGCTGCTGCCCAAATTGAAAAAACACAAGTTAAAGAACGTGGCTGAAGAGTTCTCCATCCCCCTCGAAAACCATCACCGGGCTGTTGAGGACGCCGAAGCTACGGCCGCAATATTCGCCAAACTTCTCGAAATGCTGGCCTCCCGGAACATAATCCGCCTTGATGAAATTAACCCCCTGGCTAAAAATATCAACATCGATAAACTCAGAGCTTATCATGTAGTCCTTCTGGTGCAGAATTACACCGGCCTGCGGAACCTTTATGAGCTTGTCACAATGTCTCACCTGAACTACTTTTACCGTCATCCCAGAGTCCCCCGCAGTGAACTTATTAAAAAGCGTGACGGCCTTCTGATAGGCTCAGCCTGTGAGTCGGGAGAGCTTATCTGCGCATATCTCGACGAGGTCGGCGGCGAAAAACTTGAGGAGATTGCTTCATTTTACGATTACCTCGAAATTCAGCCGGCCGCCAACAACGAATTCCTCGTCAGGCAGGGACGAATCGCCGGCTTGGATGCCCTCAGGAAGATGAACGAGGACATCGTGCAGTTGGGTGTCAAACTGGCCAAACCGGTAGCAGCGGCAGGTGATGTGCATTTCCTGGAGCCGCCGGACAGTCTATACAGACAGATGCTTCTGGCCGGCCAGGGCTATGAAGATGCAGCCAGCCAAGCCCCCCTTTATTTCAAAACAACAGAGGAGATGTTAGAGGAATTCTCTTATCTGGGCCCGGAGAAGGCTAAAGAAGTGGTTATCACGAACCCCCGCCTGCTGGCGGGACAGATTGAAGATATTAAGCCTATGCCTGATGACTTCTTCCCGCCCAAGATTGAGGGCGCCGAGGATCAGGTAACAGAGATGACCTGGCGGAAAGCGGCTGCTGTATATGGTGACCCGTTACCTGAAGTAGTCCGCAAACGGGTCGAAAAAGAACTCAACTCCATTATCACGAACGGTTTTGCAGTCCTATACCTGATTGCCCACAAGCTTGTCAGGAAATCGAACGAAGACGGATACCTGGTTGGTTCCAGGGGCTCCGTAGGTTCTTCTTTTGTGGCGACGATGACAGGGATTACTGAAGTTAACCCCCTGCCCCCACATTACATATGTCCTGCCTGCAAATACAGTGAGTTTGTCCTCGACGGCTCATATGGCTGTGGGGCTGACCTCCCTGATAAGGACTGCCCTAAATGTGGGTCTCGATGCAGCAAGGACGGTTTTGATATCCCATTCGAAGTGTTTCTTGGGTTTAAGGGTGACAAGGTGCCTGATATCGACCTGAATTTCTCGGGGGAGTACCAGCCCCAGGCCCATAAATATACGGAAGAACTGTTTGGGACCGGTCATGTTTTCAGGGCTGGGACGATAGGCACGATTGCTGAAAAAACGGCTTACGGTTTTGTGCAAAAATACCTGGAAGAGGCCGGGACGAGAAAACGGAAACCGGAAACAGACCGTCTCGTGCGGGGTTTCACGGGAGTGAAGAGGACAACCGGCCAGCACCCGGGTGGAGTTATGGTTATCCCCCGCAACATGGATGTCCACGATTTTACACCTCTCCAATACCCGGCAGATGACAAGAAGTCCGGGATTATCACCACCCATTTTGATTACCATTCGATATCAGGCCGGATTGTTAAGCTGGACATTCTGGGTCATGATGACCCGACTATGATTAAAATGCTGGAAGACCTGACCGGGGTTGATGCCAAAAATATTCCTCTTGATGAGCCGGAAACGCGGAAGATATTCTCGGGGGTTGAGGGTTTGGGGGTAACCCCTGAGCAGATATGTTCGAAGATAGGGAGCTATGGAATTCCGGAGTTTGGGACCAAGTTCGTCCGCCAGATGCTCGAGGATACAAGACCGACGACTTTTGCCGAACTGGTCAGGATATCAGGTTTTTCCCACGGTACCGATGTGTGGCTGAATAACGCCCAGGACCTGATCCGCGGAGGTGTATGCAGGCTGGCGGAAGCCATTTCGACGAGGGATGATATTATGATTTACCTAATTCACAGAGGGCTCGAACCGATTAGGTCTTTTAAAATAATGGAGGCTGTGCGCAAGGGGAAAGGGGTTACCCCTGAAGACGAAGAATATATGATGCAGCACGATGTCCCCGAATGGTATATTGGTTCCTGCCAGAAAATCAAGTACATGTTCCCGAAGGCCCATGCCGTTGCCTATGTGATGATGGCTTACCGGATAGCCTATTTCAAGGTTCACCACCCGAAGGCCTTTTATACTGCCTATTTCACTGTCCGGGCCGATGAATTTGATGCTGATATTGTAGTCCAGGGCAGCGCGGTAATCAAAACGATAATTAAAGATTTAGAGAGCAAGGGAAATGAAGCCTCAGCGAAAGAAAAAAACCTCCTGACTATTTTGGAGGTAGCTTTGGAGATGTATGAACGCGGGATTAAGATGCTGCGGGTCGACCTGAAGCTGTCCCAGGCCGCAAATTTTATTATTACTGACGAGGGTCTCCTGCCGCCTTTTGCTGCTCTGCAGGGCTTGGGCGAGACTGCTGCTAAAAATATTGAGCGGGCCAGGCGGCAGAAGGAGTTTACTTCGGTTGAGGATTTGAGGATCAGGGCTAAGCTGAGTAAGAATGTGATTGAGATTATGCGGAATCATGGGTGCCTTAACGATTTGCCGGAGACGGATCAGATGTCGATGTTTTAGAAGCAGTTGACAGTTGGCAGTTGACAGGGGAGAAAAAGAAGACGCGGAGGGCGCGGAGAAAAACAAAAAAAATTTACCACAAAGGCTAACGGGCACTGCTTAATGGTCTAAGGACACAAAGAGACAGTGCTTACTTTAGTGAGGTCTTACTAGCCGGGTGCGGAACAACTCAAAATAAAATTAGCCGCGGATGACGCGGATGAACGCGGATTAGAACGACGCGGATAAAACTTAATAATGTATGATTCATTGGGGGGCGCGATTTAGTTTGGTTGATATCCGACTGATGGCGCCGCGTGTGGAGCGGGTGATTATCAAAGAAAAAAGGTTCAGCTTTTTCAAGCGAGCCTTTATTTTTTTGGCCGAAAGTCTGCATTTTAACCCCTGAAGTCGGTATTTGGACCCGCGAAGTCGGTATTTCAATCTAGTTGCGAGTTACGAGTCACGAGTTGCGAGTTTCTTGGTCGCTTAATACTGAGGGAGCAGAAAAATATTGGCCAAAAGTCTGCATTTCAACCCCGTAAGTCTGCATTTGGACCCGTGAAGTCGGTATGTCATGGATGTTTCTGGTGTTAGTGGTTGGGCTGCTTGTCATGGGAGATCAAAAAGACACAGAGGGCGCGGAGAAAAGATGGAGGACGCAGAGAGTTGGAGGGCGTGCGGACTGAGGTGGTTCTAAGCCCACTATTAAATAAAAAAAATTTACCACAAAGGGCACAAAGAACACAAAGAGAGAGTGCTGTTCCCGACTGAATATGTACTATTCTAGGTGTCAGGTGACAGGGGAAAAAGAAGACACAGAGGGCGCGGAGAAAAGATGGAGGACGCAGAGAGTTAGAGGGCGTGCGGACTGAGGTGATTCTAGATAAGTTTGGGTGTTGCTTTTTCTTTCTTTTTACGTAGGATTCATTGTGGGGCGCGATCTAGTCTGGTTTATATTTGACTGATGGCGCCGCGGATGGAGCGGGTGATTGTCTAAGAAAAAAGGTTCAGCTTTTTCAAGCGAACCTTTATTTTTTTGGCCGAAAGTCTGCATTTTAACCCACGAAGTCTGCATTTGGACCCGTGAAGTCGGTATTTCATGGAGGTTTCAGGTGTCAGTGGTTGGGTCGCTTATTAGTGGGGAGAAAAAGAAGACGCGGAGGGCGCGGAGAAAAGATGGAGGACGCAGAGAGTTAGAGGGCGTGTGGACTGAGGTGGCTCTAAATAGGTTTGGGTGTTGCTTTTTCTTTCTTTTTACGTAGGATTCATTGTAGGGCGCAATCTAGTCTGGTTTTTATTCGACTGATGGCGCCGCGTGGTTAGCGAGGACGATTATCCTGATGTGTTGTCAAGTATAAGAGGTTTCACCTTATTTTGAGGTGGAACCTTAATTTGTTTTGGGCTGGAAGTCTGCATTATAACCCGCGAAGTCTGCATTTGGACCCGTGAAGTCGGTATTTCGTTCCGGGTGACAGTGCTTATGGCCGCTTATTAGTGGGGAGAAAAAGAAGACACGGAGAGGGCACAGAGAAAAGATGGAGGACTGAGGACACAGAGAGTTAGAGGGTGTGCGGACTGAGGTGGTTCTAGCTTAGTTTGGGTGTTGCTTTTTCTATCTTTTTACGTAGGATTCATTGTGGGGCGCGATCTAGTCTGGTTTTTATTCGACTGATGGCGCCGCGTGGTTAGTGTGGACGATTATCCTGATGTGTTGTCATGTATAAGAGGTTTCGCCTTATTTTGAGGTGGAACCTTAATTTGTTTTGGGCTGGAAGTCTGCATTTTGACCCGCCAAGTCGGTATTTCGTTCCGGGTGACAGTGCTTATGGCCGCTTATTAGTGGGGAGAAAAAGAAGACGAGGGAGGGTGCGGAGAAAAACAAAAAAATTTACCACAAAGGCTAACGGGCACTGCTCAATGGTCTAAGGGCACAAAGAGACAGTGGTACTACTTAGTGAGGCTTTCAAGCCGGGTGCGGAGAAACTAAAATAGAATTAGCCGCGGATGGCGCGGATAACGCGGATTGGAACGACGCGGATAAAACATAATAATGTATGATTCACTGGAGGGCGCGATTTGGTCTGGTTTATATTCGACTAAGGGTGCCGCATGGTTAGCGAGGACGATTATCCTGATGTGTTGTCAAGTATAAGAGGTTTCGCCTTATTTTGAGGTGGAACCTTAATTTATTTTGGGCGGGAAGTCCGCATTTCGACCCCCGAAGTCGGTATTTCATGCCAGGGGTGGCCGATTTTGGGGGTTTTGGCTGTGCTACACAGTGGTGGGAATAGCAGGAAAATGCCGAGTTTTGTAGAAGTGTAGGGGTGTTTGGGGATGGATTGTTGGAGGTAGTTCAATTCTAACCAATACGTTAGCGAAATAACTTGCCTAAGATTTGTCAAAAAAATAAATAGTGCCAGTTAGATGGTGCTAATAAATGAGGGGGATTCAATTGGCAAAAGCATTTTTATCACACAGTAGCAAAGACAAGAAAGGTTATGTGGAAACAGTTGCAAGACAATTGGGTTATGATAACTGCATTTATGATGAATTGACTTTTGAAGAAGGCATGAAACCAATTGAGGAAATTGAAAAGAGTTTAAATAAAACAGACGTTTTCGTAATTTTTTTGTCAGACACAGCATTGGATTCCAAATGGGTTAAACTGGAGCTCGAAAAAGCTTATAAGTTACTTAACAATGGGGGTATCAAAAGGATTTTTCCAATAATTATTGATTCAAACGTTGACAATTACGATAAGAGAATACCTCATTGGATGAGAAAAGAATATAACCTAAAGTACGTCAGTAGGCCAACAATTGCTACCAGAAGAATTAAACAAAGGCTTAGAGAAATAAGTTGGCAGGTTCACCCGTTGATTAAGGACAAAGAAAAAATATTCGTGGGAAGAAACGAACTAATAAGACAGTTTGAAGAAAGAATTGACGATTTTGATAAACAAACCCCGTTGTGCTTCATTGCTTCCGGTATTGAAAAAATCGGAAGACAGTCATTAATCAAGCATTGCCTTAAAAAAGCGAACATCGTTGGTGAAGCTTATCAACCATCCATTATCATCTTAAACTCACATGAAAGTCTGGAAGATTTTATTTTAAAGATTGATGACTTAGGTTTGTCATCTCCAATAAAATTGAGGAACTTCTTAAAAAAGAAAGTAGCTGAAAAAATAGCTATTGCCATAAAAATTATTGAAGAAGTTCAAAAGGCAAAAGAACTTATTTTTATCATTGACCATGGATGTATTGTAACACCGGAGGGATTAATAAGTAAGTGGTTTAGTGAATTGTTGCATAATATTTCTGCAAAAAGGGTGACATTTGGAATTGCGTCATCATTTAGGCTATTAAAATTTAGAGTAAGGCGGGACAACAACATTTTTACTGTTGATGTTCCTGAACTTGACAAGAAAGAACGGGCCGGACTACTAAAAAGGTATGCTGAGTTAGAAAAAATGGAATTAACAAGGGATGATTTAAATTTCTTCTCGGGACTTCTCAATGGATATCCTGAACAAGTTTATTACACCGTTGATTTGATTAAGGATTATGGCTTGCCAAGAGCCAAGAAAGACTCTCTTGAAATTGTGGAGTTCTCTTCAGAAAAGGTAACAAGATTATTATGGAGATATGAGCGCGACCATAAGGCAAGAAATTTTTTAGCTTTACTTGCGAAATTTGATTTTATTGGATACGATCTCATTTTTGAAGTAGTTGGTGAAGATAGTTTTTTTAAGGATTTGATGAACAAGTTCTTGGCATCTGCTATTTGCGAGTACCTTGGTGCAAATAAAGAATATATTCGACTAAATGATGCGGTTAGAGATTATTTGTTAAGAAGTAGATACGAGTTATTGAAAGAATATGCTAATAAATTAAAAGAACATTTAGAGATGTTCTTAAGTGATTACAAATCTGAGGAGAGGGATGTCGCCGACTTCCTATACTCCATAAAAGAATCATTGAGGTTAAAGAAGGATATAAGCGAGGAATATTTGATACCTTCTCATTTTTTAAAGACCATGGTGGAACTTTATAATTTTTCCAGGCGTTATAGTGATGTCGTTAGATTGGCTGATAGAGTTCTCCAAAATGCAGAGTATATGGATGAAGGAATTAAAACTGAAATTAGATATTACTTATGTTTATCTCTTGCACGGCTTCAAAGTGAAAGGTTCTTTAAAGAAGTTATGGAGATTCGAGGCTCAGATCACGATTTTCTTTTCGGGTTTTACTATAGACTTTCCGGAAATAGTGTTAAAGCCATTGAAAGATTAACAAATGCTTTAATCGATAGACCTAATTTTCCCCGTGCAAAAAGAGAATTAGTACAAGTATATTTGTATATTGGTGATTATGAAACAGCATTGGAATTAGCAAAACAAAACCATGAGTACGACAAAACTAACCCATACCATATTCAAGCTTATTTTAGGTGCTTAATTAGAGATGAGAAAATTATTAACAAAGGACCAATAATGGAAGAGCTGTTAACGAATTTAAGCAAAATTAGATCAGATAAGGCTAAAGAAATGTACTTAGAAGCGCGTGCTCAATACGAAGCTTTTTACAAACATGATGGGAATAATGCATTAACTTCAATAAATAATGCTTTAAAAGAATTTCCGGATTCGGTGTATTTTAAAATTACTAAATTCGATATATGCGAAAAGTTTGGCGTAATTGGTGAAATGAAAGATTTACTGGATAAATTCGAAAAAGAAATTGATAACAATTCATATTTTTATAACGTTTATATAAGTTTACAATCAATCTATTTTGCCAAGACAGGTAAAAAGCATGAAGCCGTGAACCTTTTAAGTAAATTAAGAAATTACCCTGAAAGTGCTATTAACAAACTAAAACTTAAGATTAATAAGTATTAGTTTTTATTGCTGTCACGATTACTGTAGGCAGCAGGGACAAACTGGCATCTGAATCTCACAACTGGCCACTGGTCACTAGCCATTGCTACAGTGTGAGTGAAAATGCTTATGCCGGGTGGGACAAAGTTATTTTAGCAATAGCTTTCAATACTTAAGGAGATGATACTATGACTGATGAGGTTAATAAAATCAACGTCAACTTGGCAAGTCAAAAAGCAATTAAATGTTGGAGATATTTTATTCCTTTATTAGTAATCTTCTTAGGTATCATAATTCTGATGGCTGTTACTAATCCCAAGAAGTCTGATTATGTTAGTTGGGTCCGAGAACAATCAACAGTAGAGACGGCAAAGTTTCATGATAAAGCCTCGTCTGAATTATCTTCACCTAAAGAAGTGGAAAACAGCACTTTGACTAACAACTATGTACTTTTCAGCATTTTTGCATCAGAAACCGATACCTTTAAGTCTCAGGTTGTTGGTATCTTAAACAATTTTCTTGTCCTGAGCTCGACGGAAAAGAACAAAGCTGCTTTTTCAAAGCCAAAGAACGTAATCGAGATGCCAAACGATACAACATTGTCAAACCTTCTTCCCGACGGTGGAGGATGGGTTGTTAAACAAAAAAAGATGGTTGATTTTGCTGAAGGCTTTAAATATATCATTGTAGGGGCTTCCCGAAAAAATTACGATTCTAGTGTTGAAGGGAATATGACAGCCCAAATTTTTGTTTTGCGTTACAATGAGAGTTCTAAGAATGCCCCTTGGGTTGTAATTTGGCTTTCACCTGTAGTTGAAACATTTTTAATGTCTGAGGAAGAAGTGGTTTTTAAATCATTAAATACTATAGAAACACCTAGTATTGCGTTAGCGGTAGCAGACTTTAATCTAGGTGGTCCTAAGGGTCCCAGCCAAGTTATGGCTATTACTATTGACTCAAGTGGAGATGTTAGACTTCAAAAGGACATTGACTTAGGAATGGGAAGTGTAGAATTAAAAAATAATTGTATTGAAATTGTTGGAGAAGAAGATGTTGGGAAACATGAATTAAGAATAGAAAATGGTAAATTTGTTGATAAACAGACTCCTCGTAGTAAAATGATTAACCCCGAGGCAGTTAAACTATATTTTTTATTAGGAAGCAGTGGGGTTGTCCCGGCTAGTAATCCTAATATGATATTAAAAGTAGGTTCTACAGTGACATTTGTCCCACAAGATGAAGTAACTTCAAAAGCGTTTGATTCGGGTGAAATTCAAATCTTTTCTGATGCGTGGAATGGTCCACCATTAGTAGTATGTGAAGCAAATAGAATCAAAACGGAAAATTCTTATACGTTTACTCAAACAGGGATTGCTAATTTTGGGCTATATTCCTATCAAGAAGAAAATTACAATTTAGAAAATCCAAAACCGACATTTACTATTACCGTCATACCATAAATCGAAACTTACGCTCTTTCGCATACTGGGTGGGGGTATAGGGTGGGTGTGAAGAGCGTTGGCCGGTCGGGCGAGGGACGTGTATGTTGGCTATTGCTTCTTTTGTGCGCATTACGGTCAAACCGGCCACCCGTTACGGTTGAAAGCGGCCACCTGTAACGGTGTAAACCGGCCACCTTGTTAGGCACTTTGTTTTTTCCAGTTAAATTTATCATAATCAAGCTGATTTGTTAATGTTTTTTTTATCGCCTCCTTGTAGTTCAGGGATTGAATCCCGTATCCGGATGATGTTATGCTTTTTCGATTTTAAGCCGGTTTTTGTATTTACGCATGGAATCTCCATCGATTTCCATGATGTGAGAGTTATGAATAAGGCGGTCAATTACCGCATCTGCAACCGTAGGATCAGATATAATCTGATGCCAGTGTTGGGGCGAGATTTGACCAGCAATGATTGTTGATGCAGTATTTACCCTATCGTCAATAACATCAAGGATTTCTCTGCTCTCGGTCTCTGTCATGGGGGCCAGACCCCAGTCATCCAGAATGAGTAATCGGATTTTCCGGAGTGAATCTAGCAAGTCGATGTAGCTGCCATTAGCGCGGCTTAACACTATCTCGGAAAACAGCCTGGGCATCCGGTAGTAGCGTACCGGATAATGCAGTCGGCAGGCCAGGTTGCCCAAAGCGCACGCTAGATAAGTTTTCCCAACACCTGTAGGTCCAGCGATGATAAGGTTTTGGTGTTCACGCAGCCAGGTGCCGGTTGCCAGGCGAGTAACTAGGGATTTATCCAGCTTCCGGGGATGGGAATAGTCAATATCTTCGAGGCAGGCAGTATCGCGGAATTTAGCTTCTCTTAAAAGCCGGGCCTGTTTCCGGTTGAGTCGGGCCATCCATTCGTCTTCTACGAGCATGGCAAGCCGATCTTCGAAGGAAAGATCCTGAATTCCAACCTGG
>PGZN01000099.1 GCA_002840165.1 Firmicutes bacterium HGW-Firmicutes-8 | reverse complement strand
TGCTATAACTGATGCCTCTTCTTCCCATAAAAAGCTCCCCCTTGTGTAGTCCTGATTTTTTGTTATTTCAGGTGTCTACTCAAAGGGGAGCATATCATAATGTTGGCAGGTTTAAATTTATCAGTGAAAAAACACATTCTGGCCCTGCCGTTATTTGAAAACAGGACCGGAAAATCTCCGGGATGGTTGCCGTGAGGTTGGTTCGTAGGGTTCCAGTGGCCTCCCGTAGCGGGAAACGGTTTGCCGACATCCCCCGGTTCGCAATTGCCGGACTCGTGGATATGGAATCCGTGAGGTCCGACCGGTGGTTTACCATCTGAGGCCGGCTGGTACAGCGGGAGTCCGTTTACATCCACATATACGCAGGAGCCGCCCGGAACATCAAAAAACCACACAACACCGGAGATCTGGGGCGCCAAAGGACCACCTTGTATTTGGGCGACACCCGTCACAGGCAGGTTCCACCGCCATGACGGCAAAGCCGCCGGCTGGTCGGCTTGGTAATAGGTAGAGAAGCCGGGTATTTCTCCGGAACTCATCATCCAAGTTACCTCCTTTTACTGTGTAATTATACTTTCATTTCGAAATGCTTCAGCAGTTTCAGAAAATGGTTGGCTTCCCTGGTAACGTGGTCTGCAAGCAATGGGATTATAATTGATTTTATTTTGCACATAAGAATCAGTTCTGTCCCTTGTTTATTAAAATCTCTAACCGATTTAGCAGCTGCCAGACTTCGCTTGGTAACGGCGTTTATGGCAGACTTGTTACTGTCAGCTGCTTCGGCTTCTGCGGTCAATTTTTTAAATTGATTGGCAAATGACTGGGCAGTGGCAAAGAGTTTTTCTTCGGTGGGGTCAAGCAGATTCCGGATAAATAGGGAATGTTCACCCATAATCCTGTTCCAAAAAGCCTCTAGTTGGGCTGCCATAGCCGGGTCATCAGGATTCAGACCGCTCTGCAGCCTGGTCAGGGATATGTTAAAAAGTATCGCTTCCCGGCGGATATGGTCTATTAAAAGCGGGAAAAGGGTGGTATAGAGGTTACATGACAGCACAGCATTTAGTACTACCCCTTTAAACTGGGCTATTGCGGCCGACAGGGCAATGGCTCTTTGGTTAAGGTAATAAACAGCGCTTTCCAGCTGTGGTGAATTAAGGTTTGCAGAATTACCGGCCAAGGCCAGTTCGGCCTGCGTTAGATTTAAGTCAATTGGGACACCTGAGAGGTTTTGGGTTATCTGTTCCGCAGGTAAAGTATTGTTTGTGACAAATTCCTGAGATGCCACCGATTCCTGGGTGATTACCCCATTTGCCAGATTGACAGTTTCAGTTAATAACGCATTAAACGCGTTTTTGAAAAGTTCCGCCTGCTGAATAAGGTTGGCATCTTTACAGACAAAACCTGCTTCCAGGAAAAATGAGTGTTCCTTCATTATCCGCAGGAAAAACAGGTTCGTTTCCAGTGATTTCCGGATATACTCCGGTCTTGTAAGCATGTTTTCCACTCCCTAACAGTTATTTTAGCTGGGTTTTCCGCTACATAATATTCAGGTTCCACGGATTATGTTAATTCTTTTAATAATGCGGTGGCCGGGGGGATTTATTTCGAAAACACAAAACACCCGAATTACGGTTTACTAATCGGTATAAGAGTGATAAAATAGGAAAAGTTAAGTTTACTAATGTTTGGAGTGGTAATCAGGATGTTTCTCTTTCTCACCCTCTTTATTCCCTTTACCCTGTTTTTGGGGGGCGCATATGTTTTTCATTACCCGCCGGCCCTGGGTCTGCTGTATGGGTTCAATATGGTCCTGATGTATCTGGTGCTGTGGAAAGTCAGCGATCAGGCGGTCAAAGTGCAGACGCAGAAAATGAGTATTTCCGGGGATAGCCTGGTATTAATGCATAAGAAGATATTTACTTCTTTTCCCGTGGTCAGGCACATGGACCTCGAAGTACCGCTTGACAGGATCAGGGGAATTACCCTTACCCCGACCAATGTCGGCTACTTCCTGACCGTCCGGTTCGAACACGAGGGGAAAACGATGGGGGTTGACATGGATATCAACCCACTGAGCGCTGCCAACAGAGATACTATACAGGCAGTTTTAAAAGCTGTACCTGGGGTGGAGACTGATAAAGGGACTGAGGATTTGCTTAACTCTTATGAGGATAAGGCCTTATCGTGGAAATGGACCTACCTGTGCTCAGGGTTTGTCCTAATCCTGGCCTTGGCAATTTTCCTTTTTATCAGTATCTTTCTGGGGACGAGGATACAATAAATATTAACTCAACGGATACGAAAGTGTCCGTTTTTTAATTATTAAAAAAATCTTCAAAGGTGCAGTCGAACAGTTTAAAAAAGCCGCGGATGACGCGGATATCTAAAAGTCAGAATCTAAAAGCCGCGGATAAAAATATAATAAAATGATTCTAGGCCGGACTCTCTTTCATTAACACAAAGGCTAATGGGCATTTCTATGTG
>PGZN01000006.1 GCA_002840165.1 Firmicutes bacterium HGW-Firmicutes-8 | reverse complement strand
TATTATGGCGCCTGCCGTTCCGACAAAATGGGGAAACCCCTGGCCCTGCGGCTCTGCCAGTATCTTCGGCAAGTGGCGGATCAAGGGGAACAAAGGAAACCCCGTATGCGAACAGCCATCCCCTCTGACTTAGGGCATTTGCCAACAAGCCAGTCGGGTTGGCCCTACAGAACACACCAGCCCCCTCCTGTGCCAAAAGTGAAAGAGCTGCTCTTTTTGACATAAGTGGGGAGAAAAATAAAAAAGCAGGAAGGTATTTTAGCAGACAGGAAGAATTACGTAAAATAATTGCAAAACCAAGGAGGGGTACAGTTGGCTTCAGATGTCTTTTTCACCGATATGCGGGCTAAGCAGGGCCTCAGTTTGCTTGACAAAGTTGAGAAGCTTTTTGAACGGGCCGGGTTTGATAAATTTATTAAACCAAAGGAACTCGTGGCTGTTAAAGTGCACTTTGGAGAAAAAGGAAACACTACTTATGTCCGACCCCAGTTTATTCGGCGTATTGTTGACAAAATATCAGCCCTGGGCGGCAAGCCCTTTTTGACAGATGCCAACACGTTATATGTGGGCAGCCGGGCTAATGCGGTTGACCACTTAAAAACAGCGGCTGAAAACGGATTTGGCTTCTCTGCGGCGGGGGCTCCGGTCGTAATTGCGGACGGGATTAACGGCAAGGATTATGTCAAAGTAGAAGTAAATTTAAATAATTTTAAATCTGTAAAGGTTGCCAGCGCTGCTTACCACGCCAATGCCATGTTAGTTGTATCCCACTTCAAGGGACATGAAGTATCCGGTTTCGGCGGAGCCATCAAAAATGTCGGGATGGGTTTGGGCAGCAGAAGCGGCAAACAGCAGATGCATTCCGACCTGCGCCCGCAGGTTACAGCAGATAAATGTATCGGCTGTGCCACCTGCTACAGCTGGTGTCCGGTCGGTTCAATTAAAATCACTAAGAAAAAAGCGATTATTGACGAGAAAAAATGCATCGGGTGCGGTGAGTGCACGGTAACGTGCCCGGAGCATGCAATAGGCATTAACTGGTTGAGTGACCCTGATACATTTCAGGAAAAAATAGTTGAATACATGGCTGGAGTAATAAAAAACAAAAAGGATAAAATGGGTTATATTTCTTTTATTATGAATGTTACCCCTGACTGTGACTGCTGCAGTTGGAGCGATGCCCCGATAGTGGGTGACGTGGGGATTGCCGCTTCAACTGACCCGGTAGCTTTAGATCAGGCCTGCGTAGATTTGGTGAATAAACAACAACCGTTATTGAACTCCCGGCTGGACGGATATGTAACTGTCGAAGATAAATTTGGGGGAGTCCATCCCATGGTGGACTGGAGTGTCCAGCTGCGATATGCCGAAGAAATTGGATTAGGGACCCGCAAGTATAACCTAATAAGAATATAGGACACTTAAAAATGGTGCTTTTAGAAATATCCTGAAAGTTAGGCCGCCGGGAAGTTTTGGATAAACAGAAACTTCCCGGCGGCCTTCGCCATCTATACGGTCAAGTCCTGCCATGAGGTAATTGTTGTCAAAATACGTTCCAGCCGGGATGACATAACTAGTAAAGACCACGGGTGGCAGATAACCCCTCTTTAGAGGCGAAGATTCCAATTTTATTCATTCGACATATTTTTTGTATTTCATACTATAAAAACCGCATTATAACCCAGGATAGCCGCAGTTCGCGACAGGCAGGAAGGAATTTTTACCAAAAAAGATAAAATATTATAAAGAAATATACCTGGCAAAATTGGACAAAGATACAATAAATATTTATTAGTTAATGTGAATAGTAAAACTGAAGAAATATGGTTTAGTACTTTTCATAACTTGATTTGAAAGGAGGATTTAAAATGTGTTTGAAGAAAATATGGGTTACTCTAGTAATAAGTTTTTTACTGTTAATTGCATTGTCAACAAATGCTTTTGCTTCTCCTGATGTTTTCGAAGTAAAAGTATCCACTTTAAACATACGGTAGAGGTGAATAAAGATGGGTAAATTAAAATGGACAATGGTTGCTATTACTGTTTTATTACTGGCTTTTTTTACATTTCAGCTCACGAACATTTCTTTTGCTCAGACCGGAAACAGTATTGCTCTAAATGCCGCCAATCAACTTGATAATTTAAACATTGAATACATCAAAATAATTCGCCCAAATAGTTATACTGAGGAACACTGGCGAGATAAAAAAGGTCTGCAGGAAAGATCGGAAACTATAGACGCAAAGGGAGCTTTAGTAAACAGAATAATCGTTAAAGAGAATGGAAAACGGGTTATAAACATCGGTAATGAAAATGGAAAAATAGAAGTGTATACATGGATTCTTCCAAAGAATATCGCTAAAGCCAATGAAGAAAATCTATCAAAATCAATTCTAGATGAAATCAAAACAGAACTAAAAACCAACAAATGGAAATACCAGGGAAATGAAGTTCTTTCTAATGGAACAAAAGTCAAAAAACTTACCGCTACAGTTGGTGAATACAAAGAAGTGGTATATGTTGATGAAACAACTGAACTTCCTATAAAACGTGAAGTATTCAAAAACAATAAAGACACTTCAGAACTAATGGAGGAAAGAACGGAAGAATACAAAAAAATCGAAAATACTTCAGGAAAGTTATTTGAATATGATATTTCGGGGCTAAAAGATATTCCCGCACCTGTTGTTGATGACAACCCTGGGGAAGGTTAGCCGGTTTTACTAAATCATGACCACCCGCTCAGCGGGTGGTTTGCTCTTGCCCTATAAGGGCAAGGTACTTGGCTGAGCTTAAAGGCTCACTGAACGTTTCGCCAACCGCAAACTTTTTCAAACAACCCCTTTAGGGGTTATTTCTTTTTGTTTTTTCTGCTGGCGCACCCGCAAACGGGTCTATGTACTCCTTAAGAGTCATCTAATCTGCAACGATTTCCTTTTAAAGTTGCTTTTTGATATATTCTTCTATCGCTTTTTTGTTGCGGCCTACTGTATCCACATAGTACTCTCTGCACCTGAAATGTCTGTTGCCACTTATACTTTAAGTTTGCTTAGCTCTTTAGCCCCGGACGTAGACGAAGGAGGAGGCAATTGTCTTGCGGCGGAAACGGCCCGCAGACCCATAACCTATACTTTCTGCTCAAACCCTGCCGGGGACCCAGTGCCGGAGGCCGAGGAACAGGAACATAAAAGCCCTTATTCCGGCTTTATTTCGGAATTAGGGCTTTTTTTTATCGGGACGCAGCGGGTGGCGGATAGCCCCTCGCTAGAGGGAAAATTTTATTAACCAAGAAATCTAGAAGTAAAGATTTAGAATAAGATCGGAGGTAAATCAAATGCGTAAAGAGATAACTATTTTGATCCTTGGTTTCTTTCTCTTCATATTTTTCGTTTCACCAATTTCTTTCTGGTGGCCCTGGGAAAAAAGAATTGTAAAAAGCTATTATGATAATCTCATTCAAGAAAAATATCAGGACAACTATAGACTACTTTATCTATACAAAGAAAGTTTTTATGATGCTTGGGAACATTCTAATCCTGAGGCAAATGAGTTATATTTAAAAAAAATTGAGGAACTTAAAAAAACAAATTATCGATTCCTAGGGTACGATCTCAAATTCCTAACAGAAGATTACGTAAAATATGCTCAACTAACAGTTACAGTTGAAATTAATGGACAAAAGAAAACTTTCACAGAAGATGTTCGAATCAAGAATGGTAATAAGATATGGGTGGGCTGCAGTGATGATCCAATGAAAAAATTTCGTGATGGACAATTAATTAAAACCAAATAAAACAAGGTTTTCAAACTGCACTTCTTTTGCTTGGAAGTATGTCATTTGCATTTTTCCCTCTGGTGGCGGTGATAATAAAAAAAAATAGATAATGGGGTGTTTAGATGAGAAACCTGTGGAAAGGGGCTGTCAGTTTCGGGTTAGTTCATGTGCCGGTAAAGCTTTACTCGGCCACAGAGAAGAAGGACATTAAATTTAATTATTTACATGAAAAATGTAAAACCCCGGTAAAGTATGAACGCGTTTGTCCCACCTGCGGTACAGAGGTCCCGATGGAAGAAATAGTGAAGGGGTTTGAGTATGAGAAAGGGAAATACGTAATCCTGCAGGATGAGGATTTTGAAAACATACCCCTGGAAACCACAAAAACCGTTGAAATTGTCAGCTTTGCGGACCTCGGGGAGATAGACCCCATCTATTTTGACAAGTCCTACTACCTGGCTCCCGGAGATGGCGGTCAGAAGGCCTATGAACTGTTGAAACAGGCGATGCGTAATTCTAATAAAGTTGCCTTGGCCAGGGTAGTCATCAGATCCAAGGAATCTTTAGCGGCTCTAAGGGTCTATAAAGAAGTGCTGTTGATGGAAACGATGTTTTACCCGGAGGAAATCAGGGGGACCCAGCTCATGCCTGAGATAAACTATAAAGTAGAGGTTCATGACAATGAAGTTAAAATGGCTACCGGACTTATTGACAGCCTGACTGAGCCCTTCAACCCGGAGCAGTATAAAAACCGTTACCGCGAAGCGCTCAATAACGTCATAGAGGCGAAAATCAGGGGAGAAGAAATTGAGGTAGCGCCAAGGGTTGAAACCGGGAAAGTGGTAGACCTCATGGAAGCCTTAAAGACCAGTATCGAGCTGGCCAAAGAAGAAAAGGACCGGGCCGCGGGAAAAGTGAAAAGGAAAGCGGGTAAGGGCAGTAAAACAGCGAAAACCCTTACATCTTAGGGCTATGATAACACATGAGACATTCAAAAAACTGAAACCTATGCTGGCAACCTCCTCAGCCCCTTTTGATTCCAAGGAATTCATTTTTGAGGTAAAATGGGACGGCTACAGGTGCCTGGGGTATCTTGGCGAATCCACACATTTGCAGAGCCGGAACGGGTTTGATTTGAGCTTGAAATTCCCCGAGCTGGCCGGTATAAATAAGCATGCTAAACAGCGGCCTTTAGTCGTTGATGGGGAAATAGTTATTTTAGACGGGGGTGTTCCGTCTTTTTATGAACTTCAGAAAAGGGGAAGGTCAGAGAAACTGGGATCGATTGCCGCAGCGGCTGCCCGGAAACCAGCCACCTATGTGGTTTTTGATATCTTATATGCCTCTGATGATAAACTTACGAGTCTGCCTTTGTCGGAGCGGCGCGAGATCCTTGGGCAGCTTATCGAAGGCGGTGAAAGGATATTAGCGCCTGAAGGGATTTATGAATGGGGGGTGGAGTTTTACCGGGCTTGTATCGAACGTGACCTGGAAGGGGTTGTCGCTAAGAAGCTGGACAGCCCATATGTTCCCGGAAAACGGTCATTCAACTGGAAAAAGTTTAAAAAAGCCCGCGAAGGTGATTTTGTCATCTGCGGTTATAAGCAAACCAATAAAGCTTCCGAGCGGGTTGATGCCCTCCTGCTGGGGCGCCTTTCAGATGGTGGGCCTATTTTTCAGGGTATGGTGGGAGTCGGGCTGGGAGGAGTTATGGGGACACGTGTGTACCAGGTACTGGAACCTTTGAAGCGGGATATGCCGTTATTCAAAGTACCCAGAGAAATCTCCCGGGGACTTAACTGGGTAAACCCTGCAGTATGCTGTGCCGTAGAATTTTTGGAACCAGCTAGGGACGGCGGACTAAGACACCCCGTTTTCAGAGGCCTGCGCGAAGACCTGAAACCGAAAGAGTGCACAGGCATTGCCGGCGCAATGGGACTAAATAATTGACAATTGATAATTGACAATTGACAATTGCTTTATGCCTGCGGCTCTGAAGGGAAAAAGAAACCACAGAGTTCACAGAGGCCGAGTTAGAGGACACAGAGAGAAATCAGTAACCCATACTGATTCCTTCTTCCGAAGCAAGTTGATAATTAAAATAAAATATGTACAAAACAAAAAAACAGTTACAGGTCTAATCAGTATTCTTTTCTGCCCAACATAGTTCTGCTTAATAAACAACCGCGGAGACCGCAGAGGATGCGGAGAGCGCGGAGATAAAAAATTAACTTGTTAAGTTTTTTTAGTGTCAAATTTTATAAAACAAAAAACTTTGTAAACAGTGTTTTGAAACCATGAGTTTTCTTTTTTCTCCGCGTGCTCCGTTATCTCCGCGAACTCCGCGTTATTAAAGAGCCGCGAAGTAACTTGGACTCCATAGATTAATTACCAGAGGCTACATCTATGTAAGTAAGAAAATCGAGGGTAAGAATATCCGAGTAGTAATTATGTTTTTATATTTAATTATTTCTCAAGGTGCAAAGTAACCAAATTGAACTGAAGAGTAGATATTACTGATTACTCTTTGTACTACTACTTCGTGAAAGTTTATTTTTAAAACTAAATTTTAATTGGCCTAGGGTCAGAAAAAATGATTTTTTAATTAGCCGCGGATGACGTTGATAAACGCGGATGTTCACTGGTATTCCTCTTGGGAACGCAGATAATAAAACAAAAATTAAATATTTTTCACCTTCTTAATTTATATATGTTTTATCCGCGTCGTTCTAATCCGCGTTCATCCGCGTCATCCGCGGCCTTTTTCAAATGATTGGTTGCAGCTTTGCTGCGCTAAGTACTCTGTGACTTCTTTTTAAAGACTCTTATGCGAACAATGGCTGATATCAACTGGAAGTAGAAACTATTTCTGTCTGGGGGATTTATTATGAAAAGTAATGTTAAAGAGGTCATTGTTGACGGTAAGACGGTGCGGCTGACTAATCTGGACAAGTTGATGTGGCCTGATGACGGGATTACGAAGGCGGAACTGATAAAATACTATGCTGACATGGCAGACGTTTTACTGCCATATCTGCGGGACCGGCTGTTTGTGATGAGCAGGTATCCTGATGGAGTAGATGGACAAATGTTTTATCAGAAGGACTGTCCTGACTACGGACCGGAATGGCTGACCATTTTTCCGGTGGACTCGCCTGATGTAAAAAAAACGGTTAACTATATTGTCTGTAACGAACGGGCTGCTCTATTATGGCTGGCGAACCAAGCCTGTATTGAGCTGCACATCTGGCTGGCTAAAATTCCCCGCATCAACTATCCCGACATAGCTGTTTTTGACCTCGATCCATTTGAACCGGCCGCTTTTACAGATACCCTGGAAATAGCATTGATGGTTAAAGAAGCTCTCAGCCAATTTGGGTTGGAGGGTTATCCAAAGACCTCAGGGGCAACCGGACTGCATATCTTTGTCCCGATTATACCGGAATATACCTACCAGGAAGTCAGAAATGCCGTAGAATTTATCTGCCGCCAAATCCATTCCGTTTTTCCACAGAAGACTACCTTAGAACGGCTCATCACTGACCGGACCGGAAAGGTTTATTTAGATTATCTGCAGAATACGAGGGGTAAGACGATGACATTTCAATACAGCCTGCGCCCCCTTCCCGGGGCTCCGGTTTCGACACCGCTGACCTGGGATGAAATTAAAACGGGCCGGGTTTTACCGAACGACTTTCGGATTGACAATATTAGCGACCGGCTCGCAGATGTGGGAGACCTTTACACAGATCTGCTTAACTCCAGGCAAAGCCTAAAGAATTTGGTTAATCTGGCCTCAGACAAATTTTTACCATCTAAGCAGGAAAATAAGAACTTACCCCGAAAAAGACTAAAGACAGTTAGGGTATAATGCCGGATTAGACTATATCCACCGGTTTGGTAAATGTTTTTTGGCGGCAGCCGGTTATTGGTAGTCGACCACCGGGTTTAGGAGCGCCGGAATTGGATGCGAAAGATTATTATGTATTGTTAAGTATGGTTAATGGCTTAGGACCGCTCCGGTTGGCCAAATTGATTAATGTTTTCGGCTGTCCGCAAGCGGTATGGTTGGCCAGCGAAAGGGAACTGCAGGCTGTGCCCGGGATTACCCGCCCGGTAGTTGCCGACCTCCTGGCCAAACGAAACCGTTTAGATCCTGATAAAGAAATACAAAGGCTTAAGCGGGCAGGTATCAAAACCGTTTTCGTAGATGACTCCGCATACCCGCCGCGTCTGAAGCAGATTTTCGATCCGCCTAAGGCCCTGTATGTAAGGGGAAATATTGAAGTCTTACAGAGTCCCATGTTTTCAGTTGTGGGGGCCAGGAAGGCGACCTACTACGGTTTAACTGTGGCCGAAAGAATTGCTTTTGAACTCGCTGAAGCAGGCTTGTGTGTTGTCTCCGGAATGGCCAGAGGAATTGACACGGCGGCCCATAAGGGAGCCTTAAGAGCAGTGAAACCCACTGTAGCGGTATTGGGCTGTGGGGTAGATGTAGTATATCCTCCTGAGAATAAAAAAATCATGGCGGAAATAATAGAAAAGGGAGCGGTAATCAGTGAATTTCCACCTGGGACATCACCTGCAGCAGGTAACTTTCCACAGCGCAACCGGTTGATCAGCGGGTTGTCCGCAGGTGTTTTGGTGGTTGAAGCAGCAGAGAAAAGCGGTTCCCTGATTACTGCTGATTTTGCTCTGGAGCAGGGCCGGGACGTGTTTGCCGTTCCGGGACAGGTAACCAATAAGCTGAATAAAGGGGCCCACTGGTTAATAAAACAAGGGGCCAGGCTTACCGAAGAAGCAGCAGACATACTCGATGAACTGGGATATGAGCTGGACTTAAACAAGTGCCGGGATGAAGACCCCACTGAGGATTTGACTCAAAAAGAAAAAAAAGTATATAATATTATTTCAGATGACCCTGTATGCAGTGAAGTGATAATTGATAAAACAGGATTGAAATCGTCGGAAGTTCTGTCGATTTTGCTTTTGATGGAAATGAAAGGGCTGGTCGTACAGCTCCCTGGGCAGCGATATGTTCGTTGCCTCAGTAATTAATGAGGTGGTAATCTTGTCAAAGTATTTGGTAATTGTTGAGTCACCTGCCAAAGCAAAAACAATCGGTAAATTTCTTGGGAAAAAGTATACCGTTAAAGCTTCCATGGGGCATGTCCGGGATCTGCCCAAGAGCCAGCTGGGTGTCGATGTAGAAAACCAGTTTAAACCTAAATACATTGCTATCAGGGGTAAAGGTGAACTCATCAAAGAACTGCGGGCTGCCGCGAAAAAAGCGGACAAGATTCTGTTAGCCCCTGACCCCGACCGGGAGGGGGAAGCCATCGCCTGGCATCTGCAGAACCTGTTAAACATTAAAGATACTGAAAAAAGCCGGGTTGAATTTAATGAAATTACGAAAGATGCTGTTAAGAATGCTATGCAGCATCCCCGTACAATCGACTGGGCAAGGGTTAATGCCCAGCAGGCCCGCAGGATATTGGACCGCTTGGTAGGTTACAAGCTGAGTCCCCTGCTCTGGCGAAAGGTAAAGAAAGGACTTAGCGCCGGGCGTGTCCAGTCTGTAGCTGTAAGACTTATTTGTGACCGGGAAGAAGAAATTAACGTATTTGTTCCGGAAGAATACTGGACTCTCACCGGATTGTTCAAAAAAGCCAAAAGTAAAGCAGACATTGAAGCTAAACTGGCCCAATATAAAAAAGAAAAAATAAATCTCACCGACCAGGAGGGCATGAATAAAGTAATGTCAGACCTGGACGGGGTTCGGTATGTGGTTAAGGATATCAAGAAAAAAGAGAAGAAAAAGTATCCCTCGCCGCCTTTTACGACAAGTACTATGCAGCAGGAGGCATACCGGAAATTAAACTTTGCGGCCCGCAAAACGATGCAGGTGGCCCAGCAGCTCTATGAGGGGCTCGATATCGGCAAAGAGGGCACAGCCGGTCTGGTTACATATATCAGGACCGATTCCACGAGGGTTTCGGAAACGGCTCAAACAGAGGCGGCTGAATATATCCTGGAAAAATTCGATCGGGATTACAAGCCGGAGGTCCCCAAACAGTACGCGAATAAAAGCAGGAGCCAGAATGCTCATGAGGCTATCAGGCCGACAACAGTATGGCGCGAGCCAAACAAAATAAAGCAGTTCCTGTCAAGGGACCAGTATAAGCTCTATAAACTTATCTGGGACAGGTTCCTGGCCAGCCAGATGAACCCCGCTGTGCTTGATACTACCACAGTAGATATCACGGCAGGGGATTACCTTTTCCGGGCTACCGGGTCTGTTGTAAAATTCCCGGGATTTATGAAAATATATACCGAAAGCCAGGATAATGGGGAAAATGACGAAGAGCGTTCTCTACCGGAGTTATCGGTGGGACTGGTTTTAAAGCTCGTCTCACTCATTCCCAAACAGCATTTTACCCAGCCGCCCCCGAGGTATACCGACGCCTCGCTGATCAAAGCTCTGGAGGAAAACGGAATCGGGCGCCCCAGTACCTATGCCCCTATTGTGGAAACAATCCAGAAAAGACGATATGTAACTAAAGCAGAAAAGCAGTTTTACCCAACTGAGCTTGGCTTTGTTGTTGTGGCCTTGTTAAAAGAACACTTCCCGGAGGTAATTGATATTCAATTTACCGCGGCGATGGAAGATAAACTTGACCTTGTTGAGGAAAAAGAAGAAGACTGGGTAAAAATCCTGGCGGATTTTTATACACCGTTCCAGGAGACTTTGGAAAAAGCTGAAAAGAATATCGGGGTTGTAGAGATAGAGGACGAGGTGAGCAGCGAAGTATGCGAACTCTGCGGCCGTAATCTGGTAGTAAAAATGGGCCGGTTTGGAAAATTTCTGGCCTGCCCGGGTTTTCCGCAGTGTAAAAACACTAAGCCTTTACTTGAAGGTATCGGGGTTAAATGCCCCGAATGTGGAGGCGAGGTAATTCTCAAGAGAAGCAAAAAGGGGAGAAGATTTTACGGGTGCAGCAAGTATCCGGAATGCGGTTTTGTCAGCTGGGATGCCCCTACAAATAAAAAATGTCCCCAATGCAGCAGCATGCTGGTACAAAAATCGTCAGCAAATAAGGGGAGCTTTTTGAGCTGCGTGGGGCCTCAATGTGGTTATAAGGAGAAAGTCGAGGAACAGTAAGACGAGTTGTTGCTAGTGGAGAGTGGAGAGTGGAGAGTGCTCTACGCCCTTCGGGCTCCGAGGGAGATTGAACAGGGGAGTAGGAGTTATTGATGGCTCTCTGTGTTCTCAGGCTTCCAATAAATCACGACGCCTCTTTGTATTATTTTATTTAACGGGGCTAGCAACTAGCAACTAGCAACTAGCAACTAAAATGAAACGAGAAGTGAAAAACAGATGAATCAAGTTACAGTGATTGGGGCTGGGCTGGCTGGGTCGGAAGCGGCTTGGCAATTGGCTGTAAGAGGGGTAAAAGTCAGGCTGTTTGAGATGAGACCACAGAAAAAATCACCGGCCCATCATACGGATTTTATCGCCGAACTTGTCTGCAGCAACTCCCTGAGGGGAAATTCCCTGGAGAATGCCGTTGGGTTATTGAAAGAAGAAATGCGTCGACTGGGTTCTGTTATTATAGAGTGTGCCGATAAGACATCGGTTCCGGCCGGGGGCGCCCTGGCTGTAGACAGGGCTGAATTTGCCCGTTTGGTAACGACTATGGTATCCCAGCACCCAAACATAGAATTGATCAGAGAAGAAGTTACAGAAATTACTACCGGGAACCCTGTGGTTATTGCCACAGGGCCTTTGACATCAGAAGCAATGGCGGCAGCAATTAAGGATTTGACTGGAAAAGAATACTTTTACTTTTATGACGCGGCAGCCCCTATTGTGTTACACGAATCTCTTAATCTTGACAAGATATTTCGGGCTTCTAGATATGACAAAGGCGAGGCTGCCTATCTTAACTGCCCGATGAACAAAGAAGAGTATGGAAAATTTTATCTGGCCCTCGTGAATGCCGAACGGGTACGCCTTCATGAATTTGAAAAAGAGATATTTTTTGAGGGCTGTATGCCTGTAGAAGAGCTGGCTTCAAGAGGAATTCAGACCCTTCTGTTCGGGCCGCTGAAGCCTGTCGGGTTAACTGATCCGCGGACCGGGCAAAGGCCGTATGCTGTGGTGCAGTTGAGACAGGACAATACAGACGGCACCCTGTTCAATATTGTAGGCTTCCAAACCCACCTGAAATTTGAGGACCAAAAAAGGGTTTTCAGGATGATTCCCGGGCTCGAAAATGCTGAATTTGCCCGTTTTGGTGTAATGCACCGGAATAATTTTATAAATTCACCGGAACTGCTGAAGCCAACTCTTCAGTTGAAGAATGATGATAACCTGTTTTTCGCCGGTCAGATTACCGGGGTTGAAGGTTATGTTGAGTCAGCCGCGATGGGTCTTGTAGCAGGTATAAATGCCGCCCGCCGGTTCCTGGCGAAGGAACCTGTCGTGTTTCCCGCAGATACTGCCCATGGCGCCCTGTGCAAATATATAACAGAGGCTGACCCCAAGCACTTTCAGCCGATGAATGTCAACTTTGGCCTGCTCCCTCCTCTGGACGAGAGAATCAAGGACAAGAAGCTTAAGTACAGAACACTTTCAGAAAGAGCTTTGGTTGAGTTGGAACGATTCAAAAAGGAGTTCCTAGTTCCTAGTTGTTAGTTGCTAGTTTGTAGGTGGGGAGATATAGTCTTCGCCAAATAGGGGTCCCAAGTTTGTTTTTATACTGGCGACTAGGAACTAGCAACTAGCAACTAGCAACTAGCAACTAGAAACTTATAAGAAGCGAGGGGGAAGTGATATGTATACATTCCTCGATAGTTTCATAATTTATCTTAGGGTAGAGAAAAATGCTTCCCCCAGGACGATAGAAAGTTACCAAAATGATATCTGGCAGTTCATTGATTTTTTGGCTGGAGAACTTAAAACACCGGGTGAAAAAATCCGGCCTCATCAGGTTGACCGCCTGATAGTCCGCAAACACCTGGCGCTGCTGCAGAGAAGCGGCCTGAAGAAGACTTCCATAGCCAGAAAAATGGCTAGTTTAAGGGCCTTTTTTCGTTATTTAAGCCGTGAAGAAATCCTGACCGAAAACCCCCTGCTGATGGTATCAACCCCAAAACTTGAAAAGAGGCTGCCTGAGCCCCTTTCCCAGGATGGGGCCTGGGCCCTGGTCCAGGCTCCTGATATTAGTACCCCGGCGGGTCTCCGGGACAGGGCCATCCTTGAGGTTTTGTATTCAAGTGGGCTACGGGTTAGTGAACTTGTGGGACTTGATCCAGGGGATATCGATTTGTCTCTCGGATACGCCAGGGTAATGGGTAAAGGCTCAAAAGAAAGGATTGTTCCGGTTGGGTCATACGCTATCAAAGCCTTGACCATGTATCTGGCTGGCGGCAGACCTGCCCTGGGCGGAAAAAGAGATGCCAAACCGCTTTTCTTGAACAAGAACGGCGGCCGTCTTACAGCCAGAAGTGTCAGAAATATCGTTGATAAATATGTTAAACAGATAAGCATTCAGCGCAAGGTCAGTCCTCATACCTTAAGACACTCTTTTGCCACCCACCTTTTAGACGGTGGGGCTGACCTGAGGTCTGTTCAGGAACTGCTGGGCCATGTAAAAATGTCGACGACCCAGATTTACACCCATGTTTCGAAGGAAAGACTTTTATCAGTCTATGAAAAAACTCACCCGCGGGCTTAGGAGGGAATAAAATGTTTCAGGGAACGACTATTGTAGCTGTCAGGCTTAACGGCAAAGTAGCGATCGCCGGTGACGGCCAGGTTACCTTCGGGGGTAACATGATTCTTAAACACAAGGCTAAAAAGGTCCGCCGGTTGTATAATGATCAGGTTATTGCCGGATTTGCGGGCTCTGTCGCCGATGCCTTCACTTTATTCGAAAAATTTGAGAAGAAACTCGAAGAATACCGCGGGAACCTGCCCAGGGCAGCTGTAGAGCTGGCCAAAGAGTGGCGGATGGACAAAATACTGCGGAGATTGGAAGCCCTTTTGATCGTAGCTGATTTGGAACACCTGCTGATAATTTCCGGAAATGGGGAAGTTATCGAACCTGATGACAATGTGACTGCTATCGGTTCAGGCGGTTCTTACGCCCTGGCGGCAGCCCGGGCCCTGTTGAAACATTCTCCGATGACGGCAGTTGATATTGCCAGAGAGGCTCTGGAAATAGCTGCCTCAATCTGTGTCTATACAAATTCCAATATTACGGTTGAAGAACTTTAGGAGGGGTCTTAAGTGCAGGACTTAACACCGAAACAAATAGTTGGGGAACTTGACAAATATATCATAGGTCAAAACAAAGCGAAACGTTCGGTGGCTGTAGCCCTGCGCAACAGATTTCGCCGCAGGATGCTGCCTCCGGAATTAAAAGACGAAGTTGTCCCCAAAAACATTATTATGATAGGGCCAACCGGGGTTGGCAAAACCGAGATTGCCCGCCGCCTGGCCAAACTGGTCAATGCCCCTTTTGTCAAAGTCGAGGCCACGAAATTTACGGAAGTTGGTTATGTTGGCCGTGATGTGGAGTCAATGATCAGAGACTTAGTGGAAACAGCTATCCGGATGGTGAAGAACGAAAAAATAGCCGAAGTCGAGGAAAAGGCCAAGGACCTTGCCCAACATCGAATCATTGAGCTTCTGGCGCCCCTGCCGGAAAAAGACGGAGGAGTGCGCAACCCGTTTGAAATGATATTTGGGGGCGGCAAACAGGAACCTGCCGTTGACAATGAACATGAACAAAAGCTTAGAAGACTGCAGTTTGAGAGGGACCATCTGAAGCAGAAGCTGCTGAGCGGCGAGTTGGAAAACGAATATATCGAAATAGAGGTTGATGATTCCTCCACTCCCATGGTCGAGGTTTTTTCGGGCTCCGGGGTGGAAGAGATGGGGATAAATCTGCAGGATATGTTAGGCGGGATTTTTCCTAAAAAGAAAAAACACCGTAAAGTAATGGTCGGTGAAGCCCGTAAAATCCTCGTCCAGCAGGAAGCGCAAAAGCTTATCGATATGGATGAGGTAGTTTCGGTAGCGGTTGACCGGGCGGAACAGACAGGGATAATTTTTCTCGATGAGATTGACAAGATAGCGGCCCCTGAAAGCGGCGCCGGGCCGGATGTATCAAGGGGCGGCGTGCAAAGAGATATTCTGCCTATTGTAGAGGGATCGACAGTAATGACTAAATATGGTCCTGTCAAAACCGATTTCATCTTGTTTATTGCCGCCGGGGCCTTTCATATTTCCAAGCCGTCTGACCTGATACCGGAACTTCAGGGGCGTTTTCCGATTCGTGTTGAACTCGAAAGTCTGACCGAAGAGGACTTTAAACAGATTCTCACAGAGCCGCAGAATGCCCTAATTAAGCAATATACGGCGCTTTTGGAAACAGAAGGAATAGCTCTCAAATTTACAGAAAATTCTCTTGATGAAATTGCCAAAATAGCTTATACTGTTAATGAACAGACAGAAAACATTGGCGCTCGACGTCTACATACAATTTTAGAGAAATTACTCGAGGAAATTGCTTTTGCCGCACCAGACATTGGGTCGAAAGAAATCGTTATTGACCGTGAATATGTCCGCAGCAAACTCGATGACGTCGTTAAAAATCAGGATCTCAGCCGTTATATATTATAGCAAAATGAGGGGGAAACTTATGGAGAATTTACTTGACAAAACTAGGGCCATAAACAAGCTTCTACAAAAAGCTGCAGGACACCCAGTTGATTTTCAGGAAATGGCCGACGTTCTGACCGAAAACATCGGAGCCAACACTTATATAGTAGGCCGGCGTGGTAAAATTCTCGGTAACTCTTTTGTGGACAAGTTCGCCTGTGATGTTATCAGGGAAATCCTCGAAAATGCTGAACGTTTCCCTGAAGACTATAACGAGAGACTGCTCAGGGTAGTTGAGACAAGGGCCAATTTTAATCAGAAGTCCAATAACTGTGTATTCAATGTTGACGAAGCATGCATTTACCAGGATAAAATTATGACGGTCGTCCCGATTGTAGGCGGCGGTGAGCGTTTGGGAACTCTGGTTCTGGCGAAATTCAACGTACCTTTTACAAACGAAGACTTAGTCCTTGCTGAATATGGAGCTACGGTTGTCGGAATGGAAATACTCCGGGTCAAAGCGGAGCGGGTTGAAGAAGAGGCCAGAAAAAAAGCCGCGGTACAGATAGCCCTTGGCACACTTTCCTACTCTGAACTGGAAGCCATTGAACACATTTTTGAGGAACTGAAAGGTGACGAAGGTCTCCTCGTAGCCAGCAAAATTGCTGACAGAGTAGGCATTACAAGATCGGTTATCGTAAACGCTTTAAGGAAATTCGAGAGCGCCGGGGTTATTGAATCTAAGTCGCTCGGGATGAAGGGAACTTACATTCGGATTCTTAATGAACGACTTCTTGATGAACTGCAAAAACTTAAGAAATAAACCACAGATTTTCTGTGGTTTATTTCTTGCAATCAATTGTCCATTGAGCCAAGATATTCTAAGAATTTGGCTGATAAAAAAGAGGATTTTGTTTAACAATGGCGAAAAATAGTAGTGATGGAAAACAATATGAAAGTATTTTTGATTAATCTGCAAAAAAAATATAAAAAAATGTAAATATAAGTAGGAATATTGAAAAATATGACGAAATATAGCACTAAAGCTTTATATAACTTATCCTAAGTTACATTTTTATTCCTGAAAACAACCAAACTTTGATAAGGGCAAATTTATCGAAAGATAGAGGCGCAAAGCTACGGACCTATAGGCTAAGTCGGTACATAAAGCAAAAGTTTGCAGTTGACATATAGCTGTAATGCAAATATCAATGCTGTTAACTTCTGACTCACTTGTAAAGGCTTGAGCTACGGTTGCCGGGCTACTGAAGGGAGGTCAGTATTGTTATGCCAAACTACGGTAGCGGTAGTTTGGATTTTTATTTTTAAGAAGGAGTGGTTTTCTTGATTGACAGGCTTTTATTCAACAAAACCATGAGTGTACTGGAACAGGGCCTCAATGCAGCCTCGCTGCGAAACACTGTAATTGCCAATAACCTGGCTAATGTTGAGACCCCTGGATATAAAAGGTCAGATGTCGTTTTTGAAGAAGAACTGCGCAAAGCGCTCTCACAGAACAACACTTTTTTGGGTTTCAGGACGAATGAGAAACATATTCCGATTGGCAGCCCTTCTGTTATCAACGTTTCTCCGCAGACGGTGATTGAAAAAGATACAACAATGCGGAATGACGGAAATAATGTGGACATTGACAGGGAAATGGCGGCCCTGGCCAAAAATGAAATTATGTATCAGGCCATTGCTCAGGAGTTAAACGGGGAGTTTCAAAAACTGAAGTCAGCCATAGCTGGGAGGTAAGTTATGAGTTTATTTAATGCTATCGATATAAGTTCATCAGGTCTGACGGCCCAGAGACTCAGAATGGATACCATCTCTGAGAACATTGCCAATGTCAATACAACAAGGACCCCGGCCGGTGGGCCATACAGAAGAAAAGTTGTCTTATTTGAATCAAGGGAAAATGAAAACCGTTTTGCCGGAGTTTTCAATGAAGCCTTAGAACAGCAGAAGATTGGCAATGGGGTACGAGTAGTGGGGATAATTGAGGACAGCAGCCCGTTTAAGATGCAGTATGACCCCAATCATCCGGATGCTGACGCTCAAGGCTATGTAAGAATGCCTAATGTCAATATCGTGACCGAAATGGTGAACATGATTTCAGCTACCAGAGCATATGAGGCCAACACGACCTCAATTAGGGCATCTAAGGATATCGCGTTAAAAGCCTTGGAAATAGGACGATAGGAGGTTGAATAAGTGAATATAAATACAAATCCCCTGGCGATGATTCAGCCAGGACAAAGGATTACCGAACAAAAACCGGTTGATGACCAGAGTGTTGGGTTTGGCGATTTGTTGAAACAGGCCATCGATGAGGTGAATTCACTCGACCAGCAGTCATCTGACATGAAAACCAAGCTGGTGACGGGTCAGATAGATGATATCGCCCAGGTGATGATAGCAGCTGAAAAGTCTAATATTGCTTTTCAACTCACACTTCAGATTCGAAACAAAGTAATCGAAGCATATCAGGAGATTATGAGGATGCAGATATAACGGTATTTTTTCTCGAACACGTGAGATGAGGTGACTTGGCTTAATGAGAGAATATTTGTTGCAACTGAAAACGCAAGCTATCGAGTTGTGGCAAAAGATGACTAAAACGCAGAAAATAATTATCGGTTGTTCGGCCGTCCTCCTGTTCGGAACCTTGATTCTTCTGGCCCGGGGAGCGACTAAGCCGGACTACGGAGCCTTATTCACCCAATTAGACGACCAACAGGCGGGGCAGATTGTAGCGAAACTAAAAGAAAAGAAAATTTTGTATCAGGTTTCCGATACCGGTGGTACCGAAAAAGGGACGACCATCATGGTCCCTTCCAAGGATATCACCCAAACCCGTCTCGATATGGCCAGTGAAGGCCTTCCTACTGGAGGGGTTGTCGGATTCGAGAGTTTTGATAATACCAAGTTCGGGGAGACAGACACTGACCGCCGGGCCAGGTACCTTCGCGCACTCCAGGGTGAATTAACCCGTACTATAGAGGGTATGGCCGAGGTCGAAAAGGCCAGGGTCCACATAGTCACACCCGAACCTTCTCTTTTTATGGACCAACAGCAAAATGCTACGGCAGCTGTAATGATAAAGCTGGGGCCGAATAAGTCACTTGAAGCAGGCCAGGTCAAAGGACTGGTCAAGCTTGTATCAAACAGTGTCGAGGGATTGAAACCGGAAAATATCACTGTGGTCGATATGGCGGGCAACATTCTGTCCGAGGATATAGGCTCTGATGAGGAATCACGCAGCCAAAAACTTACTGTAACCCAGAACCAACTCCAAAAGCAGTACCAAAAAGAGATGCAGAACTCTGTTCAAAGTATGCTTGAACGCATTGTCGGAATAGGTAAAGCAGTGGTCAGGGTCCAGGCCGATTTGGATTTCGATAAGATCCAGGAAAAATCGGAACTGTATGGCAATAATGTGGTCAGGAGTAAACAGGTTAATGAGGAGACCAGTAAGTCTACTACTACTGATAACACAGGAGTGCCCGGCACAGACAGCAATATCCCCGGATATGTAACAGGCGGTGGGACAGGTAGCAGTGACAAGACAACCAGCGGCACAATTACAAATTACGAGGTTGATAAGACTGAAACAGTGAAAGACATCGCTCCTGGCAGTGTAAAAAGGCTGTCTGTAGCAGTTGTTATTGACAAAGTCATCGATGCCAAACAGCTCGGAGACATTGAAAATGCGGTGAAGAATGCGACTGGATTTGAACAGACAAGAGGAGACCAGATTTCGGTTGCCGGGATGGATTTCAATACTGAGTACCAAGACCAGCTGAAGTCTGAAATTGCCAAGGCTGAACAGCGGCAGCAGATGATGGTATATGGAGGGCTGGCCGCTTTAGCCCTGTTGATTATCAGCGGAGTAGTGGCCAGCATTGTCATCAAAAAGCGGCGGGCCAAGGCAGAAGAAGCTGCAGTGGTCGGGGAGTTTGTCACCCCACTGCCGGTGGATGAATTTATATCAACGGAACCGGTACTGTCTCAGGAGGAAAAAGAACAGAAACGCATGAAGGATCAGGTAGAAAAAGTCGCCAAAGACCACCCGGACGATATTGCGCAGTTACTTAAAACGTGGTTGGCCGAAGAATAGAGGTGAAACCGGATGGCCAAGACCTTAAATGGAAAACAGAAAGCAGCAATTCTTTTGATATCACTGGGTCCGGAGGTTTCGGCACAGATTTATAAACATCTCAAAGATGAGGAAATTGAGCAGCTTACTCTTGAGATAGCAAACATCCGGAAGGTTTCCAGTGAAGACAAAGGTGTGATCATTGCAGAGTTTTTTGACCTGCTGGTGGCTAAGGAATATATATCTTCCGGGGGTATCGACTACGCCAAGGACGTCCTTGAAAAGGCTCTTGGTTCCCAAAAGGCCCTTGATATAATCCAAAGGCTTACAGCTACCCTTCAGGTCAAGCCGTTTGATTTTGTCCGCAAAACAGACCCATCCCAACTCCTGAACTTTATCCAATCCGAACACCCCCAGACGCTGGCTTTGATTATTGCCTATCTTGCGCCTGAACAAGCAGCGGCAATCCTTTCCGCACTGCCGCCGGACCGCCAGGCCGATGTGGCCAAAAGGATTGCTATCATGGACCGGACTTCCCCGGAAGTCATCAGGGAGATTGAACGCCATCTGGAGAGAAAGCTTTCGGCTGTGGTTTCAGAAGACTTTGCCAGCGCCGGTGGGGTCCAGTCTGTAGTTGATATCTTAAACCGGGTCGACCGTACCACAGAGAAGACAATCATGGAGAGTTTGGAAATTCAGGATCCGGAAATGGCTGAAGAAATTAAAAAACGGATGTTTGTGTTTGAAGATATCGTCCAGCTTGACGACCGGGCTATCCAACAGATTATGCGGGAGGTCGACAGTAAAGACCTGGCCCTGGCTCTGAAGGGTTCTAATGAAGAGGTTGGCGCCAAAGTTGGAAAGAACATGTCAAAACGGGCTGCTGATATGTTGAAGGAAGATATGGAATTTATGGGACCTGTACGGCTGCGCGATGTTGAAGATGCCCAGCAGCGGATAGTTAATATAATCAGGAAGCTGGAAGAAGCCGGGGAAATTATTGTTGCCCGCGGCGGAGGAGATGAGATAATTGTCTAGAGTGATTAAATCCTTCTTCGTCCAAATTCAATCCCCCAGAGTGATAGAGAATGATGGTTCAACCGATTTCCTGAGGGTAGAAGCAGGCGGCAGCCTGGAGACATTGGGGGCGGGACTGGCAGGCCTGGAATACGAACAAGATGTAGGGCATGTAAAAAACCAGGCCAGGGAAATACTTCAGGAAACGGAACAGATGGTTAAGGAGCTGATTCAAACAGCTCGCCAGGAATCTGAGAAAATAATTGCTAACGCTAATACAGAAGCTCAAAAAATTATTAATGATGGCCGGGACAAGTTAAAACAAATTGAGGAAGAAGCTTTTCACCATGGATGGCAGGGTGGTTATGAAGAAGGCCACAAGGTTGTGGAAGAAGAATATAACAGCAAACTTCAGGAGGCCCAAAATCTGGTGGAGAAGGCCCACGAGGAAAAGCAAAAAATCATTGCCGGTTCTGAAGATGAGGTAGTTCAACTGGCGGTAGCGGTGAGCAGGAAAGTTATCGGCCGGGAACTGGCTACCAGCCCTGAGATAATCGTTGAAATAGTGAAACGGGCCATTCAGAAGGTGGGTGACCGGGAGGAACTTACAGTCAGGGTCAACCCGGAAAACATGGACAGCACTATTAATGCCCAAGACGAAATTAAGCAGTCAGCCAAAGGGGTCAGGAAATTGAAAGTCCTGGCTGATCCCACGATAGCTCCAGGTGGATGTGTCGTTGAAAGTTCCAACGGCACAGTAGATGCCAGGGTTGAGCGCCAGTTAGGCGAGATAAAGCAGGCATTGATGGAAGTGAGCCCAAATGCTTAAATATGAAAAGTATTTCCAAGCAATTGAAAAGACTGAACCGATTAAGACCAATGGTAAAGTAACTCAGGTAATCGGGCTGATTATTGAATCCCAAGGTCCGGGAGCGAACCTGGGAGACCTGTGTTATGTTTTCCCTAATAACGGTTCTACCCGTATTCAGGCCGAAGTAGTGGGGTTTAAAGAAAACAAAATCCTGCTGATGCCATTGGGTGACCTGCGGGGAATTGGCCCGGGATGCGAAGTTGTAGCTAGTGGAGACAGTTTCCGGGTGGGAGTTGGTCCAAAGCTATTAGGCCGGATTTTAGACGGCCTGGGTAAGCCCTTAGACAGTTTGGGCCCTGTTGAGACAATTGATGAGTACCCGGTAAACGGGAATCCTCTGAACCCCTTAGAAAGAAAGCGGATTACTGAACCGTTGTCAATGGGGGTAAAGGCAATTGACGGGATTTTGACTATCGGTAAAGGGCAGAGGATAGGGATTTTTTCCGGCAGCGGGGTCGGTAAAAGTACACTGCTTGGGATGATAGCACGAAATACTTCAGCTGATGTAAATGTTATTGCCCTCGTTGGAGAACGCGGCAGGGAAGTAAGGGAATTCCTTGAAAAAGACCTGGGGGAGGAAGGGTTAAAGCGGTCGGTTGTCATCGTGGCAACATCCGACCAACCGGCCCTCGTGCGGTTAAAAGGGGCGCTGGTGGCTACGACCGTCGCCGAGTATTTTAGAGACCAGGGCCTTGATGTGATGTTAATGATGGATTCAGTTACCAGGTTTGCTATGTCGCAGAGAGAAGTCGGGTTAGCGGTAGGGGAGCCGCCCGCTACCCGTGGATATACACCATCAGTCTTTGCCATCCTGCCCAAGCTGCTGGAAAGGTCGGGGACATCCTCTCAAGGGACAATTACAGGGTTATATACGGTGCTTGTAGAGGGTGATGATACGAACGAACCTATCGCTGACGCAGTAAGGGGAATTTTAGACGGTCATATTGTGCTGACGAGGGAACTGGCGATGCAGAACCACTACCCGGCCATTGATATCCTGGCCAGTGTCAGCAGGGTTATGATTGATATTGTCAGAGAAGAGCATTTGAAAGCGGCCGACGATGTTAGAAGCGTTCTGGCCACCTACAAAGACGCCAAGGATCTGATAGATATCGGAGCTTATGCCAAAGGCAGCAACCCCAAAATAGACAACGCCATTTCCAAGATAGATGCGATTGTGGAGTACCTAAAACAGGGTGTCCCCGAACAGTATACGTTCGACACTGCCGTAACCCTCCTAAAGTCACTAACTGGGATACCGTTGCCAGCCTGAGAGGGAGCTGAGAAATTATGAAACCTTTTTTGTTTAAGCTGCAGACTGCTCTTGATATAAAATTAAAAGAAGAAGATATCCAGAAAGAAAAACTATACCAAGCTACCAAGGTATATAAACAAAACCTGCGGATGCTCACGGGTTTGAAAAACCGGTTGGTTGAGATTCAAGATATTCTGCGGGGAAAACAGGTTAAAAATATTGATGTTTTGGAAATCAAAAACTGCCAGGATTATATTCCGGTGTTGAATGAACGGATAAAGCAGCAGGAAGAAAAAACAGAGGATTCCCGGCTGGAAATGGAACGGGTCAGAAGTAAACTGCTGGAAATAATGAAGAAAAGAAAAATCCTGGAGAAATTAAAAACCCGGCATTACCAGGAATATATGAGGGAATTCCTGCGTGAAGAGCAGAAACAGATTGACGAAATGGCTACGATAGGGTATGTACACAAGGATTCGGCGGTATAACGGGAGGTTAATTATTAATGCGGGTGAAACGTATTCTGAAAAGGGTACTAATTGTTTTCCTAATCCTCGGGCTAATTGCCGGAACCGTATGGGTTTTAGACTTCCTGGCTGTAATTAATGTCTACAAAGCTGTGCAAAAGATACCGGTCGTGGGGAAGATGCTGCCGGTCTATGAGAAAGGCACAATCCCTAAACCGGTAAAGGTGGTAAAAAATCCGTTAGAAGATGAGAATAAGAAACTATCCGCTGAAATCGAAAAACTAAAGAAGAATGCAGGAGAACTGGAGAAAAGGCTGGAAGTTGTTAACAAAGAAAAACAGACCCTAATGGAAACCAAAAATAACCTGCAAATTACTCTGGATTTGCTTCAGGCCTCAAAAAGCAAACAAGAGGGAGCCCAGTTAAGTTATGAAAAATTGGCTAAATACTATGCTGAAATGAAACCAGATGCGGCAGTTAAGATTATGAACAATTTATCCGATGAAGTAGTAATCGGGATTTTACAGAACCTCGAAGATGAGAAGGTAGGTAAAATATTGAGTGTAATGGATCCCGTAGAAGCTGCTAATTTAGTTGATAAGATGAAGAGGTAAAGTAGTTGCTAGTTGCTAGTGGTTAGTGGTTAGTGGTTAAATAACAAAAAACGCTTTAAAGGGGGTGGGGCTGAAAAAATGGTGAATAAAAACTTCATATTGAAAGGAGGTGAAAACAGTGCAGACTTTACCATTCGTGGCGTTTACAGCCAAACCTAGCGAATCGGCAGTTCAGGCTAAACCGGCGGATGTGGCTGACCGGAACCGTCCAAATCCATCCGGATCAAAGAAAACCAGTTTTTCCGAAACACTTGGTCGGGCGAGTCAGGAAATTTCCAGTGATGTGTCGGCAGCACCTGCCAAGGAACTGGGAAATGACGAAATCAGCACCGATAGGCAGGACACCATACGCGGCAATACCACCGGTCCAATGATTGCTAATCCACTGTCGGGTTACCCGCGGCAGGAAGTTCAGGCTGTTAGTGGGGAAAGTGAGACTGATGCTCCTGCTGAAACCGGTACCGATGCCAATTTACTCCAACAGTTGGTCAGTATTTTGCAGGCCTTGGGACTAATGGGGGGCGAAAACGTTCAAGACCCCAATTTAACGAATATGGTTGGTGAATCCGGCGCCGCTCTACAGGGACAGCAGCAAAACGGGATAATGAACCAAATCGCCAACCTACTGTCAAGCTCAGGGGAAAATGGGGCTGCATCCGTGAAGGAGCTAAAACAATTACTGCAGACCCTACTTGAGCAGTTAACTAATGCCGGAGAGTCGCAGCCAGGGTTAAACAGTCTAAAATCTCTAGTACTGTCACAGTTAGGGGAGAATACCGGTTTACCCACTCGCGATTTCTGGAGCAAGCTGGTTACGGAGCTTAGCAAACTGGTGGAAGGCTCAGCCCAAACAGCTAACTCCGCGGCCGGAGGCAGTAAAGAAGGCCAATTTGCAGGGCAGGTCAGAACACTGGCAGAAAGCTGTCCACAGGTAGAAAACCAATCGGCGATAACAGGTCAAACTCAGGCTGAAGCCAAACCTGCCGCGGCAGTTGAAACTGTAGTCCGTCCCGAAGCTGTTAGTGAAAACCGGCTGCCGGTAGGGGATGCCAAAAATCAGAATCAGTTCCAGAACCAAAACCAGAATCAGAACCAGAACCAGACACCGAACCAAGTCCAGAACCAGACACCGAACCAAGTCCAGAACCAGACACCGAACCAAGTCCAGAACCAGACACCGAACCAAGTCCAGAACCAGACACCGAACCAAAACGCCTACACCGAGTCCGCCGGCGAGTCGCAGGAAACAACAGAGTTGAAAACAGATACTCCACGGCGCCTGCCTGATGCCCTAAGCCAAGACAAGCATTCGCAGCAGCTTCAAATGCAGTCTGAGACGACGGGCCGGGTTATGGAAAACGCCTTCCAGGAAGCAGGCAAAGCCCCGGAACAGCCAGCTCAAATCCCCAAAATGACGCAGATGATATTTGGTCAAATAGCCCAAAAGGCCAAAGTTATCGTTTCTCCGGGCATGACAGAACTGCAGATTCAATTGAAACCTGAGTTCCTAGGTAAATTGAACCTTAGGATCAGCTCAGAAAACGGTGTGGTGACAGCCAAGTTTAATACCGAAAGCCTCCAGGTAAAGGGTATAATTGAAGCAAATCTTAATACCTTGAAAAGTGCCCTGGCTGAGCAGGGGGTTAAGGTAGACCAACTGGTTGTAAATGTCGGAACAGAAAAGGACCAGTCTGAATTCCAGGAAAGAGAAGCAGCCTTTCGCCATAAAAAATCTCAAAAGGGTTCAAAGGATTCACTAAGTGATGACGAACTTGACAGGCTGTTCCTGACAGACTCAGAATCCAACGCAGTGCGCGCATACTATGGAAGCAAATATGATTTTACGGCATAGGAGGTGAGATTATTGGGAGAAGTTAACGCGGTTGGCAGCGGCATTCAGACGGCGGCATCAGATGCAGTCAAAAAAATCCTGGGGAAGGACGATTTTCTCAAGCTGCTGATTACCCAGTTAAAATACCAGGACCCGATGGAACCGACAGATAACAAGGATTTTATAACCCAGATGGCCCAGTTCAGTTCTCTTGAACAGATGACGAATATGAGCAGCAGTTTTGAGAAACTGGCCGGAATGCAGGAGTCAACTCTTAGGGAATTCTCAGTCGGTCAGGCCATTAACCTTATCGGCCGGACTGTGAGTGTTGTCTTACCTGAGGCAGAAATCAAGGGGAAAATTAATACCGAGTCGACTAAGCTGTATTGGGAAGCTGACAGCGAATCATCTGTTATTGAGACTCTCCCCAAAGATACTGTAGTGACGGTACTGGGTAAAGAGGGTACGATGTTACAGGTTAAACTGGCTAATGGGACGATCGGTTATATTGACGAAGCCTCGTTTACTGTGGATGATAGCGCCAGTCTGGTAGGGGTCGTGACAGGAATGAAAATCGTCGATAATTTACCGAATGTAATTGTAAATGGAAAGATTATTCCACTGAGCTATGTCGAACAGGTGAATCTTACGAGCAACCCGCAGGCAGCAGGTGAGACTGCCGGAAACAGTTAAGCACAGGGAGGTGCAGTGTAATGGTTGATAAAATCTTTTATCCCCAACCTATTATACCGGTGGGGCCATCCAAGGATGGAGGCAAACCACAAAAAGCCGGGCAGCTTGTCCAGACTTCGTTTAAAGACGTCCTGGAAAACCAGATAACTACCGGAAGCCTTAAGTTTTCGGCCCATGCCCAGCAGAGACTGGCTTCCAGAAACATCCAGCTGACTCCGGCCGACGTCGCTAAAATCAAAAATGCGGTCGACCAGGCAGCCTTAAAGGGTGCTAAGGATTCCCTTATTATGATGGACAATATGGCTTTTGTGGTAAGTGTCAAAAACAGGACAGTGGTTACAGCAGTGGATGATGCCAGGATGAAAGAACACGTGTTCACTAACATTGACAGTGCGGTGATTATTTAGGGGCTGGACCTCTAAGGGAAGCCCCGGGCCGGAGAATGACTGATTCGGCCCGAATTCAGGATTCTAAAAAAAATATGGAGGTCGATATTTATGATGCGTTCCATGTTCAGCGGGGTTTCGGGTTTGCGCAACCATCAGATCCGCATGGATACTATCGGTAACAACATCGCCAACGTAAATACCGTTGGTTACAAAAAAAGCAGGGTTCTCTTTCAGGACATGTTAAGCCAGAATATCCGAGGCGCTTCGTCGCCGCAGGGTGGTCGGGGAGGAACAAACCCGCAGCAGGTCGGGCTTGGCATGACAGTAAACAGTATTGATACCCTTCATACCCAGGGCAGTTCTGAAACAACCGGTAAGGTAACAGACATGATGGTTGACGGGGACGGGTTTTTTATCGTAGGTGACGGGACCAATAATTTTTACACCAGGGCAGGCAACTTTGACTTTGACGCTATAGGGAACATGGTTAATGCCAACGGATTAAAGGTCCAGGGCTGGACAGCCACCGCTGCCGGGGTGATAGATACTACCTCGCTTGTCTCCGGGATTCAAATTCCTAAAGGTCAGGCCATTCAGCCTCAACCCTCTAGTGCTATGACATTCGTAGGCAATCTTGACGCGAGTGCTGCTGTTACTACAGCTTATCCGGCAAGTGTAACGGTTTACGATTCACTTGGCCAAAACTGGACAATGAATGTTACATTCACTAAAGGCGCGGCTAATTCGTGGACCGTAAGTTTAACGAATCCGCCTGTTGGGTGGACAACAGCCCCTGCCATCGCCGGCGGCCCAGTTACCTTTAATGGGGCCGGAGCTTATGTTGGGGGTTCCCCACTGACAATTACAGGTACTCCTGCCGGAGCAAACGCCGTGACAGTTGCCATTAATGTAACTGGATTGACCCAATTTGCTTCAGGTTCAAATGCGGCACTTAACTCCCAGAACGGTTATTCCTCGGGTGTCCTCAACGGTTATGCGATAGACAAGGCCGGGATTATTACAGGGAGGTATTCCAATGGTTTAACCAAACAACTGGCCCAGGTATCTTTAGCTAATTTCAACAACCCGAGCGGGATGGTAAAGTCTGGCGAGAACCTGTACACCTCTTCCAATAACTCGGGTTCAGCTCAGGTAGGGACTGCCGGGGCTGGCGGCCGCGGGGACATCTCTCCGGGTAAGCTGGAGATGTCCAATGTGGACCTATCCCAGGAATTTACGGACATGATTATTACCCAGAGAGGCTTCCAAGCCAATTCGCGGATTATCACGACATCTGACGAGATGCTGCAGGAACTTGTTAACCTAAAACGTTAATTCACCTGACATAAGTAAATAGGGAGACGGGATGGGGGGAACCCCATCCCCATTCCCTTGAAAGAAGGTATTAGGATGGTCAAACTTACCCGGATGAATGGTTTGGATTTTACGGTAAACGCAGAGCTGATTGAGTTTGTTGAAGCCACCCCGGACACAGTTCTTACTCTAACTACAGGTAAAAAGTTCGTCCTGAGAGACACCGTAGATGAAGTGGTAGAAAGGGTTATTGCTTACAGAAAAGCCATTGGCACCAAAATTATATACCAAAACGTTCCGGATCCAGTAAAGACTCCGGAAAGTTCCGAATAGGGGGTAATTATTTATGGCGGATGAGAATACCGAAGTCCAGGAAGGCGAAGCGCCGAAATCATCAAGCGGCGGTACAATAAAGCTGATAATTGCCGGAGTGGCAATAATTATCTTAGCTGCAGGGATAGCTTTTGGGGTAGCCATGTTGGTTTTAAAATCGGTCCCCGTTGGAGGGACTGCGCCCAAGGGTGAAACAGGCGGTAAAGCAAAAAGTGAAAGCCTTGGCACCACATTTGATGCCGGCGAATTTATAACTAACCTTGCTGCTGAAGGTGGAAACAGGTTCGTCAAGGTAAACATTGTATTTTCTTTCCAAGACCCCAAAGTACAGGAAGAAATCGAAAACAAGCTCCCCGGAATTAAGAATGCGATCATCAGTATACTGCGTCAGCAGACCCCGGAATCGTTGGCTGAACCCAAAGGGATGGATAAGCTGGCCGATTCACTGAAGAAAAGTGTTAATGCCCTGCTTGTCAAGGGTAATATAACCAACGTATATTTTACGACCTTCCAGGTCCAGTAGACCTGGTATTGGAGGTGAGAAAGAGTGAGTGAAATCCTTTCCCAGGACGAAATAGACGCCCTGCTATCGGCTTTGTCGACAGGAGAGGTAAAAATGGAACAGGCCAAAAGGACTGATGAGCCTTATAAGAAGATAAGGGTCTATGACTTTAAGAGGCCAAATAAGTTTTCCAAGGAACAGATTCATACGATCCAGGCCCTCCATGAAAACTTTGCCCGGCTTCTGGCCACCTACTTTTCCGCTACCCTAAGGACGGTTGTGCAAATATCAGTCCATTCGGTAGAACAGCTTACATACGAAGAATTCATCCATTCAATACCTAACCCTACTATTATAAATATTTATCAGATGGACCCCCTTGAGGGGAACGCGATTTTAGAGATCAACCCGTCAATTACGTTTACGATAATCGACAGGTTGTTTGGCGGTCAAGGCCGTGCGCCGGAAAAAATCAGAGATTTGACCGATATCGAACGGGTGGTGGTGGAGAGGGTTGTTGTCCGCATCCTCAATATTCTCAAAGAGGCATGGGAAAATATTATTGTGTTTAAACCAAAACTAGACATTATTGAAACGAACCCGCTTTTTACACAGATAGTATCTCCTACTGAGATGGTCGTGCTGATTTCATTCAGGACACAGTTCGGGGATAACGAAGGACTAATCAACCTCTGTATTCCCTTTATTGTACTTGAACCAATCATCAGTAAACTGTCAGCCCATTTCTGGTTTGCCGGTACGGCCAAAGAGGCAACCCAGGAAAGCATTCAGCGGATTAAAAACCGGATAGAAAAAGCCACTGTGAAAGTATCTGCAGTGCTGGGCAAGGCGACGATCAAAGTGAAAGATCTGCTGGAATTGCAGCCAGGTGATGTAATCTCGCTGGAAAGCAAGGCCAGAGACCCGGTAGAGATTATGGTAGGCACGAAGGAAAAATTTCTTGGCAGGCCTGGAGCAGTAGGAAGCAAAGTTGCGGTTCAAATTGTTTCTCTGGTGAAGGAAGGAGATGACGAAGAGGATGAGTGAAGGTGTTCTGTCTCAGGAAGAAATAGATGCGTTATTGAATTCTGATTCTGCGCCCCAGCCCCCGGAGCAGCCCGCTGCTGCAGCGGCGGCGCCGCCGGTTCAGGCTGCTGCCGGTGGGAGTGATGATGAACTTAGTGAGGTGGAGAAAGACGCAGTTGGCGAAGTTGCTAATATTGTTATGGGTTCTGCCACCACAGCCTTATCCACCCTCCTTGGCAGAAAGGTGGAAATCACGACACCGGTTGTCCAGCTAACGGACCCGGAGAAATTCAAGCAGGAGTACCCGCTTCCGTATCTCCTCGTAAATGTGGAGTATGTAACGGGTCTTAAGGGGTCCACTGTCCTGATTGTCAAGGATGGGGACGCCAAGGTAATGGTTGACCTGATGATGGGCGGGGACGGTCAAGCCCCTCCTACTGAGCTGGCAGACATCCATCTTAGTGCGATCAGTGAAGCAATGAACCAGATGATGGGTTCAGCTTCCACCGCCATGTCAACAATTATTAAGGATCGCGTGGAGATATCTTCACCTACGGTGGAAACGATTAACTTTGCCACTGATGAACTGAAGGGTACTCTCGGAGCCAAAGGACAGATACTTGTAAAGGTGTCCTTCCGGATGACGATTGAAGGTCTTGTTGACAGCGAGATTATGCAGCTGCTGCCAATTGAGTTTGCCAAGAGTATGGTGAAAAACCTGATGGAAGAGATGACTTCTGCGGAACCGGTGAAAGAGGAAGTTCCGATGGCTGCAGCGTCTGAGCCTGTGGCTTTCCACGAGCCGGGGACACATATGTTTGACAGCGGTCAGGCGCCGGGGGTTAGCCCAATGAGCAGCGCTATGCCTGTTGGCCCTGGGGTGCCTGTTCAACCTGTGCAATTTGCTCCCCTGCAGACGAGTAGTCAATCAAAAGAGATTGCGAATATTGACCTCATTATGGATGTCCCCCTGCAAATCACTGTGGAACTCGGCAAAACCAGGAAAAGCATCCGGGACATTTTAGCCCTAGGGCCGGGATCGGTCGTGGAACTGGATAAGCTGGCGGGTGAGCCGGTTGACTTACTTGTAAATGGCAAATTGTTGGCTAAAGGAGAAGTTGTTGTTATTGACGAAAATTTTGGGATCAGGGTTACAGACATAGTTTCTCCAATTGAAAGAGTAGCGAACCTACAATAATCACTTAAGGAGGACCGATATGGGAGCGCGTATCCTCATTGTAGATGATGCAGCCTTTATGCGCATGATGATCAAAGACATTTTAACAAAAAACGGCTATCAGATAGTCGGGGAGGCCGAAAACGGCAAGGTGGCGCTGAAAAAATATCAGGAACTTACTCCAGACCTGACAACTATGGACATAACTATGCCTGAAATGGATGGTATCAATGCCGTTAAAGAAATCAAAAAGGTTGACCCCAGGGCGAATATCATTATGTGCAGCGCCATGGGTCAGCAGGCTATGGTCATCGATGCTATTCAGGCCGGAGCAAAGGACTTCATAGTTAAACCTTTTCAGCCCGACCGGGTAATGGAGGCTGTCCGGAAAGCTTTGTCATAACCCTCGGGACGAAAGGGGTCAAGTTAATGATAAACAGACTAACCAGGCTTATTTCGGCTTTGGCTGCCGGGGTATGCTGGTATCTCATTTTTCCGGCCCGGACAGTTTTTGCAGCATCCAAGGAATTAAACCTGGATACCTCAGAGCCTATTGTTGCTCCGATGCCCAGCATGTTTACCCTGGTGTTAAAACTGGTTGTCAGTTTAGTAATCATTGTAGGTCTTACTTTTCTGGTAATGCGGCTTCTGCGCAAAAACATGAAGGTTCTCTCCAGGGGAGTAAATATCAATGTCTTAGACCAGTATGCCTTCAGTCTGAACAAAGCCGTTTACATCACCCAAATTACTGACAAGGTATATGTTTTAGGGGTCACTGACCATAACATCAATTTGATTACCGAAATTACTGACAGGACATTAATCAGTGAACTGATAACCAGGGCCAAAGAACGAGAGATGGAACCGATTATCCCACCCAGTATCCTAGAACGAATTTTACCTGGATTGTTTCGTCAATCCTCTTCCGGGCAGAAACCATTTAACACCCATGTTCAGCAGCAGATTAAAAAACTTCAGTCGATGGCGGATAACCTGGGAGTCAATTCTCGAGAGGATGACAGGAATGAGTAAAAAAACGAAAATATTCCTGTTTGTGGCAATCGTCGGAGTATTATCCGCAGCTGTTCTAGTCCTGTTGGTAAAGCCCGTGTCAGCGGCTCCAACCGTTCCCGTACCAAGCATTAATATAGGTGTGGGGAATGCCGACAACCCTAAAGAAATGGCTGCCAGTCTGCAGATACTCTTCCTGTTAACAGTTCTTTCCCTGGCTCCTTCAATATTAGTGATGATGACCTCTTTTACGAGGATAGTCGTAGTCCTTTCGTTTATGCGCAGCGCCATGGCCACTCAGCAGACTCCGCCAAACCAGGTTATTATAGGAATGGCCCTTTTCCTTACGTTTTTCGTGATGGCTCCGACCTGGAACGATATTAACAAAAATGCCCTGCAGCCATATATGCAGGCCAAAATTACGCAGGAACAGGCCTATACCAATGCGGTAAGCCCTTTGCGGGATTTTATGTTTAAACAGACGAGGCCAAAAGATCTGGCCCTGTTTGTTAAGCTGGCCAATCTGAAACGCCCCCAGACGTATGATGATATACCTACATACGTGCTCGTCCCGGCATTCTCGATCAGTGAGTTAAAAACCGCTTTTGAAATTGGATTTGTTCTTTTTCTTCCTTTTATTGTTATTGACATGATCGTGGCAAGTTCACTTATGTCAATGGGGATGCTGATGCTCCCGCCGATGATGATTTCTCTGCCTTTTAAGATATTGCTTTTCGTGATGGTTGACGGATGGCATTTACTCGTCCGTACTGTGATTATGAGCTACCAGTGAAAGGAGTCTTGATATGAATTCTGAAACGGTAATTTATCTTGGGCGCGAAAGCTTGTTTACCGTTCTGCTGGTGGCTTCACCGATACTTGGGGCCAGCTTGGTGATAGGAATCCTGGTGAGTTTTTTTCAGGCTACAACCCACCTTCAGGAACAGACACTTACTTTTGTACCTAAAATCGTCGGTGTTTTTGCAGTGATGGTTATATTTGGTTCATGGATGATAAATGTTATGTTAGCTTATATGTCTAACCTTTTTATTAACATGAACAGTTTTATTATGATTAAATAACTTTGAAAGCAGGGCATATTTGTGGACATTTTCGCTCAAATTGCCTCAAAAATAGATGTCTTTTTGTTAATCGTAGCCAGAGTAGGGGGTATCTTTTTAATCGGTCCGGTTTTCAGCAATAGGGTGATTCCACGCCAGGTCAAAGCGCTTCTGACAATTATGCTGTCTTTGGTATTATTTATCAGCCTGCAGCTTAAACCCCCGCCGATTCCCAGCCAGCTGGGACCTTTTACGATATTTCTGATCAGTGAAGTGATAATCGGCTTAGTCATAGGGTTTGTGGCCCAGATGACTTTTGCTGCAGTCCAGTTTGCCGGCCAGGCTATTGATATGCAGCTAGGTTTTGCGATTGTTAACGTTATCGATCCGGTTTACGGCACCCAGGCCCCCTTAATAGGTTCCTTCCAGAACCTGCTGGCTCTCCTGCTCTTTCTGGGAACTAACAGTCATCACTACATGATTATGGCTCTCTATCAGAGCTATCAGAGGATTCCCTTATTCGGCCTGGCAGCAGGAACAGAGGTAACCACAGTGATGGTAGACTTATTTGGCAGTATGTTGGTTACCGGTCTGAAGCTGGCTATCCCTGTGGTAGGCGCCGCTTTTATCTCAGAGGTTGCCCTTGGTTTGATAGCCAGAATGATGCCTCAGATGCAGGTCTTTTTTGTAGGTATCCCGGCCAAGGTTTTTGTAGGACTGGTTTTGTTGATGATGATTCTTCCCATTTATATAACGACAATGCAGCTTCTATTTGACGGCAATTTTCAGGACACCTTAAGGATACTTAAGATGATGGGTTAAAGAGGGACAAAATGGGAGATCTTCGGCTTAACAACCTAAAAATTAACCTTCAATTGTTTGCTGAAAAGACCGAAAAACCTACGTCCAGACGGAGAGAAAAGGCAGCTAAGGAGGGCCAGGTAGTATTGAGCCCGGAGGTAAACTCCGTTATTGTGTTAGTCGTCGCGTTTTTGGCGATCAAAACCCTAACCCCTAACATGATTCAGGAGTGGTCCTCACTTACCGAAAAACTTTACGGGATGGTAGGCAAAGAGAACTTTATTATCGATTACCAGACCCTCCAAACCATATTTGTTCATATTTTAGTTTCCTCCTCTAGGTTTCTTGCGCCCGTTGTAGGAGGGGTTCTGGTTGCCGGGTTGGCGGCATCTGTTGTGCAGACTGGATTACATTTTAATATGTCAAAGGTAAACTTTGACTTGAATAACATTAACCCCGTAGAAGGGCTGAAAAGGCTTTATTCTCTACAGGCTATCGCTGATTTAATCAAATCGATTCTAAAGGTATTCATTGTTGGGTATGTTGCCTATGGGGAGTATATGAAGGAGTTCATGAATTTTTCGCGTCTGACCGACATGAACTTGAGGGCTTCCTCAGCTTATATCGGACAGGTTACCCTAAATGTAGTTTTTAAAATTATTATGTGGCTTGTTGTCCTCGCTATCGCTGATTATGTTTTTCTAAAATGGCGGCATGAGAAAAAGTTATTGATGTCAAAAGATGATATAAAAGATGAATACAAACAGACTGAAGGGAATCCCCAACTTAAGGGTAAAATTAAGCAAAAGCAGAGACAAATGTCGATGAACCGGATGATGCAGGTTTTACCGAAAGCGGATGTTGTAATTACTAACCCAACCCACTTTGCTGTCGCCCTGCAGTATGACTCAGGCGCCATGAGCGCTCCGGTCGTAATAGCGAAAGGCCAGGACCGGATTGCTTTGAAGATTAGAGAAGTTGCCAGAGAACACAACATTGTAATTGTGGAAAACCCGCCCCTGGCCCAATCCCTGTTTCACGGCGCTGAAATTGGAGATGCGATACCTGGGGAACTCTTCCAGGCAGTCGCCGAGGTCCTGGCGTTTGTCTATAAGCTTAAAGGTAAAATATGAGGGTCAGTTGCTAGTTGCTAGTTGCTAGTGGTGAGTGACCAGTAACCAGTAAATGAGATATAATAGGTTTTTTGTTTTTTATAAATCGGAAGGTTTGCGGAGCAAACCAACCTTTTGACCCCCGAGCCGCTAGGCGAGCGGGGTATCACTAGCAACTAACAACTAGCAACTAGCACCTAAGAAAGGGGTACAGCATGGCGTCTGAACAGGTTGCCACTATAAGATGGTATAAAAACAGTGATATAATCGTGGCTGCCGCAGTCATCGGGATGATTGTAATGATGGTTATTCCGGTTCCGACATTTATTCTGGACTTTCTCCTGACTGTAAATATAACATTTTCTTTGATCATCCTCCTTGTCGGTATGTACAATAATGACCCTCTCCAGTTTTCCTCATTTCCTTCACTCCTGCTGATTATGACCCTTTTTAGGTTATCACTAAATGTAAGTTCCACCAGGTTAATTTTGCTTAACGGATATGCTGGGGAAATAATCACGACATTTGGCCAGTTCGTTCTCGGAGGCAGTCCGGTGGTGGGATTTGTAATCTTTTTAATCCTTGTGGTTATTCAGTTTATCGTCATTACGAAGGGCGCCGAAAGGGTTGCCGAAGTTGTGGCGAGGTTCACTCTGGATGCCATGCCGGGTAAGCAGATGAGTATAGATGCTGATTTAAACGCGGGTCTCATCACAGACAAGGAAGCAATTGAAAGACGTGAGAGAATTCAAAAGGAAGCAGATTTTTATGGGGCTATGGATGGCGCCTCCAAATTCATCAAAGGAGATGCCATTGCAGCTATTGTGATAGTAATTATTAACATCATAGGTGGCTTTACTATCGGGGTTCTGCAGAAAAAACTATCCATGTTGGAAGCGTTAAATACATATACAATTCTAACCGTGGGGGAAGGTTTAGTAGCTCAGATTCCGGCTTTGTTAATATCGACCGGCGCCGGTATTACTATAACCAGAGCCGCGTCTTCAGACGGAAACCTGGGCCAGCAGATGTCTTCCCAGTTACTGAACAGGCCCAGAGTCCTGGCTATTGCTGCAGCGGCACTTGCCCTACTGGCTGTTTTAGGGATGCCCCGAGTCCCGTTTTTTACGCTGGCGGCAGTAGTTGGAATAACCGCTTATGGGATGAAAAGAACACAAGACGAGCAGAAAATCCAAACCCTCGAAAGGGAACAGGATCAGGAAGTTGAGGAAATCAGAAAACCGGAAAATGTTATATCACTTCTGCAGGTGGATGTGCTCGAACTTGAGATGGGATATTCGCTGATTCCACTGGTTGATGTCAACCAGGGAGGGGACCTTCTGGACAGGGTGGTCATGATTCGCCGCCAATGTGCTTTAGAGCTCGGTATCATCCTGCCCCCTATCAGGATGAGAGATAATATGCAGTTGAAACCCAACAGTTATGTAATAAAAATTAAAGGTGTGGAAGTGGCCGGTGGAGAACTTATGGTTGACCATTATCTGGCAATGAGTTCAGGTCTAACGGAAGACGGGCTGACCGGGATTGATACTATTGAACCGGCTTTTGGCCTCCCTGCTAAATGGATAACGAACAACCTGCGGGAACAAGCGGAACTGTCAGGGTACACGGTGGTTGACCCTTCTTCGGTGGTTGCCACCCATCTCACAGAAGTTATCAAAAGCCATGCCCACGAAGTACTGGGCCGACAGGATGTGCAAAACCTGCTGGACCTTACCAAAAAGACTCACCCGGCGGTCCTCGACGAGCTTGTCCCGAGTTTGCTTACAGTGGGTGAGGTACAGAAGGTTATGGCCGGACTTTTGCGGGAGCGCGTACCGGTCAGGGACCTCGTCAGTATTTTGGAAGCTTTGGCCGACAATGCTAGGGCCACCAAGGATATTGACATGCTCACTGAGTATGTAAGACAGGCCTTAGCCAGAAACATAATCAGGCAGTATGTGGATTCTAATGATGCCCTCCATGTAATCACCCTTGACCCCGTAGTTGAGCAGCTTATCAGGGATTCTATCCAATATACGGACCACGGTTCTTATATTGCAGTTGACCCTGAAAAAGCCCAGATGATCGCCCAAAGGCTTTCCGCGATGATAGAACAGGTATCCGAACAGGGACACCAGCCGATAGTTTTATGTGCCCCGGTAGTCAGGATTTACTTTAAGAAACTTACCGAAAAACTATTCCCCGGTCTGGCAGTGCTCTCTTACAATGAGCTTGAAGGAAGAATAAACGTCCAATCTCTAGGGGTGGTGAATATTTAGTGCGGGTAAAGAGGTATGTTGCTGAAACTCTGCAGGATGCAATGGTGAAAGTCAAAATGGATATGGGTAAGGATGCTATTATTTTACATACAAGGAAGTTTAAAGAGGGCGGGTTTTTCGGATTTTTTGGCAAGCGGATGTTCGAAGTTACTGCGGCGGTTGAGGATGGCGTAATTGCCCCGGTGGCTGCGACTGCAGCAGCAGGCGGTGAATCCGCGGTAACCCCACAATCACTGGCCGGCGGGTCAGAGTTCGACGAGCCGGAAGATGATGCTGATCTATTCGATGAGATTCAGGAAATGAAAACAATGCTCAACGAAATGATGACCCAGATGGATGCGGCGCAGGACATCAAGGTTCTGCCTAAACCATTCCAGAAATACCATCAGGTTTTGGTTGACAATGATGTTGATGAAAAACTGACGAAGAAGATATTAAGGGATATCATGCAGCAGCTGCCGAAAGAAAAAACCGCCAGTAATGAAACAGTAAAGAAATCACTGGAGCAGCAGATCCTTAAACTTTTAAAGAGGCCGCGTCCAATTTTATTCAAAAGACCGGGCTTAAACCAGCAGTCAATCGCTTTGGTAGGCCCCACAGGTGTGGGCAAAACAACTACTATTGCCAAACTGGCAGCTACCTTTTCGATTGTTGATAAAAAGAAAGTGGCTCTAATTACAACTGATACATACAGAGTTGCGGCGGTAGAACAATTAAAGACTTACGGTGAAATTATAGGTATCCCGGTGGAAGTTGTTTACACTCCGCAAGAATTGCAGGAGGCAATTTCCCGGTATACTGATAAAGACCTTATCCTAATCGATACAGCCGGCCGCAGTCATAAAAGTACTGAACAAATGATTGAGCTAAAAAGTTTTCTGGATGTAGCTGAACCGTCCGGTATATTTTTGGTTCTCAGCGCCACTACCCGTTTTAAAGACATGATGGATATTGTAAATAGTTACTCAGATATACAGATTACCCGCCTCGTTTTCACAAAATTAGACGAAACATCTACTTTTGGTGCAATCCTGACTTTAATCTCCAAGACTCAAAAATTCCTTTCTTATGTTACAGTTGGGCAAAACGTTCCTGATGATATTGAAATAGCAGATCCGGAAAAAATCGCGAAAATGATTACAAGGGAGAGATAGCCGTGCGTGATCAAGCGGAAAAACTTCGCGTATTGGCAAGAACCCTTAAGCACCAAGTGGAATGTGAAATTAAGGGTACTCAAAAGAAAACAAGAATTATAGCAGTAACCAGCGGTAAAGGTGGCGTAGGCAAAACTAACTTTACGATTAATTTCGCGCTGGCCCTGACGTCTTTTGGTCAAAGAGTTATTATTCTTGACGCTGATTTAGGTTTGGCCAATATTGATGTTATTCTGGGTATAAACCCTACATATAATCTTTATCATGTACTTAAAGGAGAGAAGAATATCCAGGATATCATTATCACCGGACCACAGGGGCTGCAGATTATTGCCGGCGGCTCGGGTATCCAGGAGATGGCAAACCTCAGGCGCTGGCAGGTTGAGCAGTTTATCAGCAAACTGGAAGGCCTTGAGGGAATGGCTGACATTCTGATTATAGACACTGCCGCCGGGCTCTCCAGGAATGTAATGAGTTTTGTTTTGGCTGCCGACGAAGTCATTGTCATCACTACTCCGGAACCCACGGCTATTACTGACGCATACGGACTCGTGAAGGCTATGACGTCAAAAAAGAAACACGGTGTTGTCCATCTGGTCGTCAATAGGGTGGAAGATGCTGAGGAGGCCGATCTTACAGCGAGTAAGCTATCAATAGTAGCGGAAAAATTTTTAAAATTGAACATAGGTCATCTTGGTTTTATTCTTGATGACCCGGCAGTCTCGAAATCAGTTAAGAGCCAGGAACCGTTTCTGTTAAAGTTTCCGAAATCACCGGCCACCGAATGCATTCAACGCCTGGCGGCCCAATTGATGGAGCAGGGTTATAATTCTGAACCCAGCGGGGTTAAGGCGTTTTTCGGTAAGATAGCGAAACTGTTCGGGTAGATAAAATACGGTTGAGAAAGGAGGGAGGTTATGGGCTTGTTTGACCCCCTAAAAGTTAATCAGCCCATTGAAATAGAAATCTCGGGCGATGAATTGACCCATTATCGAAGCAAGGTAGAGATTATATCACCAGACAAACTTGTGGTTATGGCTCCGATGAGAGCAGGAAATTTCATTCCTCTAAGACCTAAGACGGTGATAAAAATAACTTACACTGATAATGTGGCAATTTATACTTTTACATCCGAAGTGATTTCTCAAAATTACGCTGACGCCGGTACAGTCATTGTTGGTAAACCAATTGATGTTAGAAGGATTCAAAGGCGCAATTTTGTTAGGTTAGATAAGAGATTGGCGGTAACTCTATGCAGAGTTGATAATAAACTGAGCTTTATCGGTGAACCGTTTTCCGCCACGACTGTCGATTTAAGCGGCGGGGGGATAATGTTTGGATGCAATAATCTGTTAAAAAACGGGGAGATTCTGGAGGCGACGATTTACCTTGATGAACATACTTCAGTCAAGGCAATCGGTCGTATCGTCAGATTTATTCAAAACCATCCAAAAGCCGAAGACAAGTATTCAGTAGGATTTGAGTTTGCGATTGTAGAAGAGATGGAAAGGGATAAGATTATCCGTTTTATCTTCAACCAACAGCGGGAGTTAAGAAAGAAATGTCTTTTATAAGGGGTGGTAGGCGGTGCAAGGTCGGTACCGGGTCGTAGTTGTAGATGATTCCTCATTTATGAGAAAGTTTATCTGTGATATCTTATCAACAGATAAAAGCTTACAGGTGGTCGGAACCGCAGTTAACGGTATGGATGCTGTAGAGAAGGTCAAAGCATTAAAACCGAATGTTGTTACAATGGATATAGAAATGCCTGAAATGAATGGACTAACCGCCTTGAAAATTATTATGCAGGAATGTGCTACCCCTGTCGTTATGCTGAGTAATAGGACGAAAGTGGGCGCCGATGCTACTGTTGAGGCACTGGAATTGGGGGCGGTTGATTTTATAGCTAAGCCCTCCGGGAATATCTCTCTCGACCTGGAAAAAATTCAGGACGAACTTATTCTAAAGGTAAAAGTTGCTGCCAAGGCCTATCACAGGATAGTAAATCTAACACCGATGAGCACAAGGCATCAGAACGATACTGTTTCCCCACCGGCCGAAGTCTCGTCAGTATTAACCCTCCGGAAAATTGTAGCTATTGGAACATCAACAGGAGGGCCCAGGGCTTTACAAACCGTTTTATCCGGGATTCCGGGAAATGTGCCGGCCGGCTTTGTGATGGTCCAGCATATGCCTGCGGGTTTCACGAAGTCATTAGCTGAAAGGTTGAATAATATTTCTGAGCTTAATGTTTCAGAAGCCAAAGACGGAGACGAAGTTATGGCGGGAAAAGCCCTGTTAGCTCCGGGAGACAAGCACATGAAAATAAAACGGGTAGGAAACCGGTTTTATATAAAGCTGACGGATGAGCCCCCGATTGGGGGATTGCGGCCGACAGTAGATAAGATGATGGAATCACTCGTCGAATGTGAAGTCCCTATAGTGGGTGTTTTGTTAACCGGAATGGGCCAGGATGGTTCCGTGGGGATGCAGAAGATTAAAGCTGTACATGGATTTACAATTGTCGAAGATGAATCAACCTGTGTAGTCTATGGGATGCCAAGGGCAGCAATTGAAAGCAAATGTGTAGATCGGGTGGCGCCATTACACCAGGTTGCACAAGAAATTGTAGATAATTTATAAAACGGGAAAATGCCTGTGGAGGTGAAGGCGTATGGATATGAGTCAATATCTTGACATATTTTTGGAAGAAGCCCGGGAACACCTGCAGAAACTCAATGAGGGACTTCTGGAGTTAGAAGGGGCCCCTAATAACAGAGCGGTCCTGGACGAGATTTTCAGATCAGCCCATACATTAAAAGGAATGTCAGCGACGATGGGGTTTAACCAAGTGGCTGAACTCACCCACGAAATGGAGAATGTTTTACATAGACTTAGAAACGGTGAAACCGGTGTTTCATCTGGGATACTTGACCTTCTTTTTAAATGTGTGGACTTACTTGACAACATGGTTGGTGATATAGCTGGTGGGGGCACTGGCGATTTACCGGTTGAAGACCTCTTGACAGAACTCAGATCGCGCAATGTTGTAGAATGTTCCGAGTCACCCCGGAACATTGAACCCGAGTCCGGGGATGTGTCAATAGGGGAGACTCCGGTCAGCCAAACTATGTCCCATAATATAGTGACCTCTGTTGAGTTTAACGAATATGAAAAGAATTTAATCAAGCAAGCAATCGATCAGGGTTTTCAATGTTATCACCTGGTTGTGAACATAGATCAAAGATGTGTAATGAAATCTGCCAGGGCCTTTATGGTTTTCAAAAACATGGAAGAAATCGGAGAGATTATTAAGAGCATCCCATCGGTTCAAAATATTGAGGAAGAAAAATTTGAAACCAGTTTTGACCTCATAATTATATCCAGAAAACCACAAGAAGTAATTAGGAAAGGTCTGGTCTCCATCACGGAAGTTGGAGAACCTGAGATTAACCTGATAACCGGGGTCTTCTGTACGCTTCCAGCCTTAGAAGAGACTAAAGTTGAAGAACCAAAACCTGTACCTGCACCTTCACCTGCAGCTGTGCCAGTAGAAAAACCGGTTCCGGATGAGAAAACAGAAGACCATAAGGATGGTCAATCCCACCCGCACTTAAAACCCAAAGCAAGTCAGACACTGCGTGTAGATACAACCAGGCTCGACAGCCTGATGAATCTGGTTGGGGAGTTGGTAATTAATAAAGGACGCCTCGAGCAGATTGGCCGGACCAACCAGTCACCCGACTTGGCTGAGACTCTCGAACAGATGGACAGAATTACTACCGACCTGCAGAATGTAGTAATGAAAGTCCGGATGGTGCCTATAGATAATGTTTTCAGCCGATTCCCCAGAATGGTCAGGGATTTAGCCAAAGACTTAGGAAAAGAAATAGACCTCATAATTGAAGGTAAGGAGACTGAACTCGACCGTACTGTAATTGACGAAATTGGTGACCCCCTCGTACATCTTCTGAGGAATTCAATTGACCACGGAATTGAAGATCCTTCGGTACGGGCAGCAGCCGGCAAAAAAGAACATGGGCAGGTTGTCCTTTCCGCCCGCTATGAGGGAAACAATGTGGTTATAGAGGTAGAGGATGACGGTAAAGGGCTTAACCCTGAAGCAATCAAGAACAGAGCCGTAGAAAAGGGTTTAGTTCTTCCCGAAGAGGCGGCCGAACTTGACGAATCATCACTCGTCCGTTTAATCCTGCAGCCCGGTTTTAGCACCGTCGAAAAGGTAACCGATATTTCGGGCCGTGGTGTCGGCCTCGATGTCGTTAAGAATAAGATTGAGGCCCTCAGTGGAAGTATTTCGATTGAAAGCAACCAGGGAGCGGGAACGAGTTTTAAGATTCAACTGCCCCTGACCCTGGCCATAATTCAAGCCCTGCTTATCCTTCTCGGAAAAGAGATATATGCTATACCTTTAAGTTTTATCGCCGAAACGACCAGTGTGATGCCGGAACAAATAAATAAAATTCAGGATCAGGAAGTAATGCTTCTGCGCGGGGACGTCCTGCCCCTGATGAGATTGCGCGAAGTCTTTAAGGTACCCTTGAAAGATGTCCCCAAGGAAGAAGAAATAAACATTGTAGTTGTCCGTAAAGGAGAAAAGAAGGTAGGTTTAATTGTTGACACCTTAATAGGCCAACAGGAGATTGTTATCAAGCCTCTTGAAAAATTACTTGGGAACATCCCTGTAATTGCAGGAGCCACAATTCTCGGTAATGGGCAGGTATCTTTAATAATTGATGTGGCTGGTCTATTTTAAAGGGGGAAAAAATAGTGGAAAATGATGTCCAATTAGTAGCGTGTAAAATAGAAAGCGAAGAATATGCCATAGATATAAGAAGTGTCCAGGAGATAATCAGGCTTTTAGACATTACCAGGGTACCTTACGCCTCTCCCTTTATGTCCGGGGTAATCAACCTGAGGGGCATGGTAATTCCCGTCATGAACTTAAGGAAAAGGTTTAAGCTGCCGGACAGAGCGCCAGACGAAGCCACGAGGATAGTTATTATAAACTGGGCAGGAGTACTGGTCGGGCTGTTGGTGGACAGCGTTTCTGAGGTAATAAGGCTGCCAAGACAGGCCATTGAACATGCGCCTAACTGTTCATTTAATATCAACACCGATTTTCTTACGGGAATCGGAAAACTGGGCCGCCGGCTGTTGATAATGCTAGACCTCGACAGTATCTTTGAAGTCACCTTAAATGTATGAGGTTGGGAAGAAAGGGGATGCCGCGATGCCTCTATACGAAAACATATCCGAATTTCAGCTTGACGCATTCCGTGAAATAGGTACAATTGGGGCCGGAAACGGAGCGACGGCTTTATCCCAACTTATGAACCGGAAGGTAAGCATGAGTGTACCGTCGATTAAAATTTTGCCATTTGCCCAGGTGCCTGACGTGGTCGGGGGAGCTGAAAAGCTTGTAGCTGGCGTGTTTACAACGGTTGAAGGTCCGGCCCCCTGCAATATCCTGTTTTTGTTCCCGATAGTAAGCGCCAAAGTTTTGGTAGGTCGCCTCATGGACTGTAAGTATCTGGAGAACGAAGGGATTGATGATGTTGGTAAGTCGGCTTTGGCTGAAGTTGTTAATATTGTAAACGGAGCTTACCTTAACTCCCTGGGCAGTTTTACAAGCCTTCATTTTATTCCTTCCGTCCCTGCTTTAGCCATTGATATGGCCGGGGCTCTTCTTGACACGGTTCTGGCGCAGATTGGTATGGCAGGAGACCATGCCCTGCTTATGGAAACGGTGTTTAGTGAAATCGAAGAGAATGTGACCGGACATTTCTTCCTTCTGCCTGAAGCAGGTTCTCTGGAAAAAATCATGGAGGCGATAGGGGTGAAAGGGTAGTGGCAAAAATCCTCAAAATTGGCATGGCAGATCTTAATGTTGCACTTTCACCCGAAGTTCTTCAGACTTGTGGCCTAGGATCCTGCGTTGGAATTTGTCTCTGGGACCCGGTGACAAAAGTGGCCGGAATGGCACATATCATGCTTCCCTCAAGTTCCCATGGCAAATCGGTCAATGATGCAAAATTTGCTGATACTGCCGTACCTTTGTTAATTGATAAGATGGGTAAACGCGGAGCCCATAAGACTCGTTTAGTCGCCAAAATTGCCGGCGGGGCCCAGATGTTTTCTTTTTATAGTGATAATGACATCATGAAGATTGGCGAACGGAATGCGCAGGCAGTTAAAGCAGCGCTCCAGGCCGTTAAAATTAAGCTATTGGCAGAAGATACAGGAGGTAACTTTGGCAGGACAATAGAGTTCTATGCTGAAAATGGCCAACTTTATGTTAGGACAATTAATCTGGGTGAGAAGTATATTTAAGGAGGACATTTAGTGGCTGTCGGTAAGAGAAGAATATATATATCGGTATTCTTTGCAGTATTTCTTTTAATTCTACTTATCGGAATTCAGTCCGAGGTTTCAGCAGCTGCCTGTGTTATCCGGGCATTTTCGGCGGCGGTATTCTTCACTGCCTTATGCTGGGTAGCTGTACAGGTTATTGGTGGGCACATCATTTCGACGGTGATTATTCCCGAGTTAAATAAAAAAATAGATAATAGTGATATCGGCGCAAATTTGGGGAAAAAGCTTGATTTAACTGTTTCGGAACCGCCTATCCCGGAGGGCTTGAAGGCAGGGGATGCATCGGGAAAAACCGGTCTTCCGCCGCAGTTTGTTCCTCTCGCTGCCCAACAGATAGATCCCCAGGTTAACAACCTCATTGTTTCTGACCCTGAAAGGACAGCAGAAATCGTACGTAAAATGGGTTTTGACGAATAGACCCCCTAAACAGGAGGTATTTATGATTCCTTCTTTGGCTAAAACGGATCGCTCAGGTTTATGGGAGAGATACAAAGTTCATAAGGAATTGGAAGCTCGCGAGTTCCTGATTCTCGAATATGCCGGTCTTGTAAAGTATGTGGCCGGACGGATGGCAATCTCCCTGCCTCCCAATGTGGCTCAGGATGATTTAATCAGCTATGGAATTTTTGGGCTCATTGACGCTATTGAAAAATTTGACCTGGAACGGAATATTAAATTTGAAACTTACGCTATCGCCCGGATTCGTGGCGCTATTTGGGATGGTTTACGTTCGATGGACTGGGTTCCTTATTCAATAAGGCAGAAGGCCAGAGAATTAGAACAGACATACGCCAAACTGGAACATCACCTTGGCCGGGCGGCCACAGATGACGAAATCTGTGAGGCTCTTAATATAAGTAAACAGCAATTCGGCCAACTGCTTTCAGAAACCAGCTTTTCGTCATTTTTATCTTTGGATGACCTTTGGAAGATCGATAAAGACAGCGGAAACTCCGTGCGAATTATAGACACGATCAAGGACCAAAATGCCCCCGACCCTGTAACGATGGTTATGTTTGAAGAACAGAAAAGAATCCTGACAGATGCCATCAACAAACTGCCGGAAAGGGAAAAACTCGTGATCGCGTTGTACTACTATGAGGGATTGACTTTGAAGGAAATCGGAAAGGTTCTCGGTGTAACGGAGTCCAGAATTTCACAGATGCATACCAAGGCAATCCTAAGACTGAGAGGCCGGTTGAGTAGAATGAAAAAGAGGATTATCGACTGAAAATTTGGAGGGTGGTTGTTTTGCCAAGCGATTTTAAAATTAATTTTAGCAATCAGGAAATGGACAAGATTATGGAGAGAGCAGATGAGATGGCTCAGAAACATACCCAGAAAAGCGCCAAGACTCTCATCGAATATAAAGATGATGGGGTTTATCTGTCTGTGTTCCCTCCCCAACCAAGCGAAACCCCGGTAAGCCCGGAGGATATTGTCCGGGATGTGGAGGCCCGTAAGATTGAAGGCATTGAGTTTACGAAAGTACGGCAGATTGCCCGGGAAATGAAAGGGGAACCTGTTTACATCGCTCCTCCCCAAAAAGAGGTGATACAGGACGGTACGGTGAGGGTAGAGGTCAGCAAAGACAAATTGGAAGCCTTCATCTGGGTTTATCCTCCCCAGGGCGGCAATCCCGCTAAAAGTGAGGATGTTAACAAGGCTTTAAAAGATAACAATGTCGTTTATGGTATCAGAGAAGATGTCATTCAGATCGCTTTAAACCTGCGGAATGTCAGTGACCCCCTCCTTATAGCCAGGGCTTCGGATCCAATCGATGGTCAAGATGCCAAGATTGAATTAAAGGCCGCTAGCGCTATGCGGGGTAAACCGGCAGAGATGGTTGACGGGAGAATGGATTTCTATAACCTTAATTTGATTCAGAATGTCGAGCAGGGCGAAGTTCTTGCTGTCAAGACTCCGGCAACTCCCGGGACCCCCGGTTTTACAGTGACAGGTGAGGAGATACCGGCCAAGTCGGGAAAAGATGTCCAGTTGGCTGCCGGGAAGAATGTTGAGCTGTCTGAAGACAGCCGCTCTCTGCTGGCAACAGCCAAAGGGCATTTGGTGGTCGTGGGCAACAAAATCGGTGTTTCTACGATATACGAAGTTAACGGTGATGTTGACTTTAATACAGGGAATGTCGAGTTTAACGGCAGCGTGATTGTCAAAGGAAGCATCAGAGAGGGCTTTAAAGTTGCGGCCTATGGTGATGTCGAAGTAATGGATACTATTGCCGATGGAATTGTTGAATGTACCGGCAGCCTAAAAGTCAAAAACGGTATCGTGGGCAAAAAATCTTTTATAAAAGCGGGTGGGAGTGTTTTCACGAAGTTTATCGAAAACTCCACAGTGGAGTCTGGTGGAGACGTAGTAGTAGGCGAAGCTGTTATGCATAGTAAGGTAAATGCCAAAAAGTCTCTGGCTGTTGGTGGGAAAGGTGTTATCGTAGGGGGAGTTGTCAGGGCCGGTGAGGAAATCAATTGTAAAATCGTGGGTTCCCCCCTGGCCACAATAACGGATTTAGAGGCTGGAATCAGTCCGGAACTCCGACAGGAACATTTCCGCATGGTTAAAGAAAAACAAGCCAAGGAAGTGGATTTCGATAAGGCAGACAAGGCCATAAAACTGCTGTCTCAGTTAAAACAAGCCATGGGTGAGCTGCCTCCGGATAAACTAGCCATCATGGCCCGGGTGACGAGGGTTCAGGTTCAACTAGCCCAGGAACTGGAAGAGCTTAAGCATGCTGTTGAACAAGCCGAATTTCAAATCCTGCAGTCTGAACGAGGCCGGATTTTAGTCCAGGGTGTTATCCATTCCGGGGTTAAGGTAACAATCGGTTCGGCTTATATGCAAATCCAGGATGATTACCCTTTTGTAAGTTTAACTAGGGTTGGAGCAGATATAAAAATTAACCCGTATAAATAAAGTTAGGTGGTGAAGCAAATGTCTCTGCGTTCTGTGGATATGCAGGTACTGCTTCCGAAAATTGGGGAAGTAAATCGCAACCAACCTATTCAAAATCAGCAGGACCAGACTCAACAGCAGCAGTTTGCCGCCCAAATGCAAAAACAGGCTGAGTTGCAGCGCCAGCAGGTTCAAAATTCAAATAAATCCGAAGGCAAAAAAATCGACCATCATGAAAAGGAAAAAGGCCATGATTTTAGCAGTGAATCTGACAGACAAGAGAAAGACAAGCAGGAAGAAGAGCATTTGCCAAATGTCAAAGATCCAAGTAAAGGTAACTTGCTGGATGTTAAAATTTAACTGTCAGAGGGTGTGAAGATTTGGTCAACCTATTAATCGTTATCGGTATTATTTTTGTGGGCCTGTCCTTCTGGAGAGGAAAAGTCCAGTCAGCCCAGCAGCAGGAAGAATTCGAGGGATTAAAGCAGATAAGGGATGAACTGGTTGAAGCCAAAAAAGAGGTAGGAACACTTCTGGAACAAATAGAAGTGGTATCTGAAAAAGTTGTCCAGGAAATATCGGCTAAGGTTGAAGAAGCCAAACTGCTGGAAAAAGAGGACAATTCCTCTGCGATAATTGAAGAAGATGAGGAACAGGACGAACCTGAAGAGCAGGATTATGATGATGAATATACCGATGAACCTGCTGATATGGATTTGGCAGTTAGAAAAGCTTTACTGAACTCGCCCGTAACGCCTAGACAGAAGACTAATGCCAGGGATGCGGCAAAAAGTAAAACGATTATGTTTCCTCGTAGAAAAAATATGTTTGATGACGAACAACGGCTTACGGTTTCCCAAAGCCAGCCGGTAACGGAACCCTCTCCGAAACACCAGATGGTTTACGCCATGGCCAAGTTGGGTTATTCTGAAGATGAAATTGCCAAACAGCTGAAAATCGGTAAAGGCGAAGTCAAACTTATACTTCAATTGAAACGTAAAGGTGAAGAAGCAAATGTTTAATTTCTTAAAAAAGGATTTTTTATTGGGAGTCGGGATAGGCTTAATTATAAGCGCTGTCTTGATATCTTTTTTTAGCCCGGTTGAGCTCACTGATGAGGAGATTATCGCCAAAGCGGCCAAGCTAGGCATGGTGCTGCCTAATGAAGGCAGCAGCAAAACTGCAGCCTCTCCAGTCAAAGCTCAGGATAAAACCCAGGACAAAGCTCCCGTCAAAGAGACGGTTGAAAGCAAACCACCACTCCAACAGCCGACCGGGGAAATCTCCAAGGTCCAGATAACAGTAACTTCGGGTATGGGTTCTGAGACGATAGCCAGAATTCTTGAGGAAAAGGGCGTCGTGAAAGACCGGGATGAGTTCTTAGATGTAGTTACTGCCCATAAGGCCCACACCAGGTTCCGAAACGGTACATTTTCGTTACCGGTAGGAGGGGACATGGATGACATTGTGAAAATACTAACGGGAAAATAAAAATCGGAGGTGTCCAAAGAGTCATTGGCACACCCCCGATTATTTCTTTTATAAGGCTGTCTCAAAGTGAGGGAGCCTCTTTTGAGACAGCCCTCAAATCCCGTGGTCCTCAACTGTTATTTTAATCATATTATCATCAGCGGTTTTTTCAAACAAACTGCGCAGATGTCGGCGCTCCTTATAATATTTCGGGTACAGCTTTAGGGTGGTTGGATCGTCATTAAAAGATACAATGATGGTTTGGAGGGCTTTCCCTGCAGTAAGTGTAAAGGAAATGCTGTTTACCTGATTCCAGGCAAAAAAGCTGTCATTAACGGAAAAGCCTCCTTCAGATACTGCTACCTTACCGGGGATTCTTGTGAATAGAACAACCGCGGTAACAATTGCGGCTACCGCCATAACCGAAATAACGTAGGTTAGCTGGCTTCCTTTACTAAAGAACAAACAGTAAACCGCTGCCGATATTGACCAAAAAGCGAGGAAAAAATAATCAGTGGTCGGAGAATAAAACGGTATTTTGTAGAATTCTTTTCCTGATGCCGGATTTTCGTCCATTCCATTTTCTCCCTTCATCATTTATTGCGATACGACATTAAGATACGACACGAACCATCAATTTCCTGCTTTTTGTGCGGTGTACGCGAGGCTTTGCGGCTGGAGGTTAATCTCTATTAAACCCGTTAGTATAATTTTATCCCAATCTCATAATAATATTGGTTGCGCTCCCAAGTTTTTTATGTTACAATATCATTCGGTGTAAAATACACACGTTTCCGGATTTTTGTAGTGGTGCCATCACAAAATGGTTCTACAGAAAGATGAAAGGAACGGAGGGAAAAAACCGAAAAGAGAGGAGGTGACTCCTGTGGCTGTAATTTCCATGAAACAACTTCTGGAAGCCGGGGTTCACTTCGGTCATCAAACCCGCAGGTGGAACCCCAAAATGGCCGAGTATATTTTTACCGACCGGAATGGGATTTACATTATCGACCTGCAGAAAACAGTCAAAAAAGTTGATGAGGCTTATTTCTTTGTCAGAGATCTTATTTCTGAGGGAAGTACGCTTTTGTTTGTGGGGACCAAAAAACAGGCTCAAGAAGCGGTTAGAGAGGAAGCCCTCCGCTGCGGAATGTTTTACGTAAACCAAAGGTGGCTGGGTGGTACGCTGACGAATTTTCAAACTATCAGAAGGCGGATTGACCGTCTGCATGAGCTTGAGAAGATGGAAGCTAACGGGACTTTTGAGGTTTTACCGAAGAAAGAAGTAGCATCTTTACTTCATGAAAAGGAGAAACTTGAAAAGTTTCTTGGTGGTATCAAGGATATGAAAAGACTTCCCGGGGCGTTATTTATTATCGACCCGCGGAAGGAACGCATTGCCGTTGCTGAAGCTCGCAAACTGGGGATACCTATCGTGGCAATTGTAGATACTAACTGCGATCCGGACGAAATAGATTTAATAATCCCCGGTAATGATGATGCCATTAGGGCGGTAAAACTGCTTACATCAAAAATGGCTGAAGCCGTTTTAGAAGGAAACCAGGGCAAAGATGCCGAGGTACCTGCAGAGGCAGCTGCCGCGGAATAAAACAAAGTAGGGTGACCTGGGGTATTTTGGAACCCTACGTCACCCTTGTTTTTTACTTTAGGGAAGTTAGAAAAAAAGTGGGTTAACAAGGAGGAAATTAAATGGTTACTGCTGCAATGGTTAAAGAACTGCGGGAACGCACCGGCGCGGGAATGATGGACTGTAAAAAGGCCTTGTCGGAAACCGGTGGGGATATGGAAAAGGCTATCGAATACTTAAGAGAAAAAGGACTGGCAGCTGCCGCCAAGAAGGCCGGCCGGATTGCCGCGGAAGGCCTTGTGGTGGCCAAAGCTGCCGCCGGCAACAAAAAAGTGGTTTTGGTTGAAGTCAACTGTGAAACGGATTTTGTAGCTAAAACCGATGAGTTTAAGGCTATGGTTGAGGAAATAGCCGGCGCTGTGTTACTGAAAACCCCGGTCACCCTTGATGACCTGCTTCAGGCCAAGGTAGGCGGGGGCAGTGTTAGCGACCTCGTTACAGCTAAGATTGCTAAAATCGGTGAAAACATTTCCATTCGCCGTTTTGAGGTCCTTGAAACCGTAGACGGGGTTATTGGTTCCTATATTCACGGAGCCGGTCGGATTGGTGTGCTGGTAGAGGCCGCCGGAAGTGCGGGTAATATCTTAGAAGTAGCTAAAGATTTAGCGATGCAGGTTGCTGCTTCCAGGCCCGAGTATGTTACCAGGGATCAGGTCCCGGCCGAGACGGTGGAGAAGGAAAAAGAGATTCTTAAGGTTCAGGCTATGAATGAAGGAAAACCGGCAAACATTGCCGAGAAAATGGTCACCGGCAGGATTGAAAAATTCTTTAAAGAAAACTGTCTGGTTGAACAACCGTTCATCAAAGACCCTGACCTGAATGTACAGAAGATGTTAGACCAAAACCAAGCCAAGGTTGTTAGATTTGCCCGTTTTGAAATGGGCGAAGGCCTGCAAAAAAGGGAATGTGACTTAGCAGCAGAAGTTGCCGCTATGAACAAGAAGTAAGGCTAAGAGCTTTCAGCATCACGACACATTTTAAAAAAGGGGCTGTCAAAGAGGCAGCCCTGCTTTATTACAAATTTGACAGTCATTTTTTTTAAAAAAATAATTTTCCAAAAAGGATTTTCTACAACCATGTAGAACATTATTGAGGAGAAATGGGAGGTAACTGATTAATGCAGAAGCCTAAATACAGCAGAGTTGTCCTCAAACTAAGCGGCGAAGCTTTAGCAGGGAAAAAAGGGTTTGGTATTGACCCCGAAACTACAGTATCTATTGCTAAACAGATTAAAGAGATTATCTCCCATGATGTTCAGGTTAGTATAGTTGTCGGTGGCGGCAACCTGTGGCGTGGAATAGCCGGCAGTAACGCCGGGATGGACAGGGCGACCGCTGACTATATGGGCATGATGGCCACTGTGATGAACTCGTTAGCTTTACAGGACGCCCTCGAAAAACTTGATGTTGACACAAGGGTACTTACCGCAATCGAAATGCGTGAGGTTGCCGAACCATACATCCGGCGCCGGGCCATCAGACACCTGGAAAAAGGCAGAGTCGTAATATTCGGGGCCGGTACGGGTAACCCCTATTTCTCGACAGATACTACTGCGGCCTTAAGGGCTGCCGAAATTGAAGCAGATGTTATTCTAATGGCAAAACAGGTAGATGGGGTTTACGACTGTGACCCGGTTAAAAACCCGAATGCCTTACGCTATGACGAACTATCATATATCGATGTCCTCAACCAGGGACTGGGTGTTATGGATTCAACCGCTACTTCACTTTGTATGGACAATAAAATTCCCATCATTGTATTTAATCTTAATCGGAATGGTAACATAAAACGTGTGGTAATGGGGGAAAATATTGGTACTTATGTTGGGGGGATGGCAAGTGATTAAAGAGATTGTCGGTGAAGCCGAAGAGAAAATGAAAAAAGCGATCGAGGTTTTGCGCAAGGATTTTGCCTCGTTACGGGCGGGGCGGGCAACTCCGGCGCTTCTTGATAAAGTACTTGTTGATTATTACGGGGTTCATACCCCGATAAACCAGATGGCCAATGTATCAGTCCCGGAACCGCGTTTACTCGTCATTCAACCATGGGATAAAAGTGTTATTTCTGTTATTGAAAAAGCGATTATGAAATCAGATTTGGGTATAACCCCCAATAATGACGGCACTGTTATCAGGTTAGCTATTCCACAGCTTAATCAGGAAAGAAGAAACGAATTGGTAAAGGTTGTTAAAAAGAAAGCGGAGGAAACCAGAGTTGCTATCAGGAACGTCCGGCGGGATGCCAACGAACATCTGAAGGCCTTTGAGAAGGAAAAGGAAATATCTGAGGATGACAACAAAAGGGCCCAGGAAGAGGTTCAAAAACTTACTGACAAACTGATTAAAGAGGTTGACCAAATAGTAGATCATAAGGAACAGGAAATCAGGGAGGTATAAATAAGAGACAGATGAGGGATATATATGGAGCTGCCTGATGTAATTGGTTTTACCCTTGATGAGGCTTTGTCCGAAATCAGGGATAAGGGCTTTTTTGTTGATAAGGTATTAGTAACAAAGCCTGTGAAAGCAACAGAACCTTTGGGAACAGGTAGAGTGGTACGCCTCTTACTTATAGACGAGGTAAAAGTCCAGGTTATTGTTGCACATCAGGATTACGAGAAAGGAGGTGTACAATATGGCATATAAGATTACCGATGAGTGTGTTGCTTGCGGAACCTGCTTGGATACCTGCCCGAACGGGGCTATTGAGGAAGGCGACATCTACAAGATTGATACGGCTAAATGCGAAGATTGCGGTGCATGTGCAGAAGCCTGCCCGACCGGAGCGATTATTGAAGAGTAATCAATAAACCCCCTCGTTAAGGAGGGGGTTTATTTTAGTATAGAGAAATGTTTCAATGGAAACTTTGGCTCTGAAGATGTAAAATAGATGTGTATGAATATTATGTACCAAACGGTAACAACCCGGGGAGGTTGCTAAATGCTGCGCAGTTGGCTTAATATATGGAGAGCGCGCAAAAACAAAAGCGACTTCGAGAGGTTTAAGGAACTTGAGGAATCTCTCGATGTCAGCAGATTACCTGTTCATATTGCCATTATTATGGACGGAAACGGTCGGTGGGCTACCCGCAGGGGTCTCCCGAGGGCCATGGGTCATAGGGCGGGTGTTGAGTCACTGCGGGAAATAGTGAAAACCTGTTCATCCCTGGGAGTGAGGTTCTTGACTGTTTATGCGTTCTCAACAGAAAACTGGAAGAGGCCGGCTGAAGAAGTAAATATACTGATGGACCTCTTGGTTGAATATCTGAAGATAGAAATCCGGGATTTACATGAAAACAATGTGAGGGTGAATGCAATAGGCAGGATTGATGAACTGCCCGATAAAGCCAGGAAGGCCCTTTCTGACGCCGGAGAATATACAGCTGCCAACAAGGGGCTGACTTTAAACCTGGCGCTTAATTACGGGGGCAGAAACGAAATTGCTGAAGCTGTTAAGCAAATCGGCGTTGATGTGGCTGCCAGAAAGCTTAAACCCCATGACATAGATGAAGATGTTATCTCTCATTACCTCTATACTTCGGGGATGCCTGATCCGGATTTGTTGATCCGGCCCTCGGGGGAGTTAAGGATCAGCAACTTTTTACTTTGGCAGTCGGCCTACTCGGAGTTTTGGTATTCTCCAGTCCTGTGGCCGGATTTTCGCAAAGTACATCTACTGGAAGCAATAGCAGATTATCAAAGCCGCCAACGAAGATTTGGGGGCCTCAAGTCGAAATAGTAGGGCCGGTGATATATAAAGAATGCTTTTATATCGAGTTCTCAGCGCTTTGGTAGGCATCCCGGTTATTCTGTTTGCAGTCTGGTATGGCGGCCTGCCGTTATCAACCGTTATTTTAATTCTGACGGTTTTAGGTATATATGAGATGAGCCGTTTGTGGGAACGCATGGGTGTTCATGTTTGGCTGCCCGGCGCTCTAACGGGCGGGACCCTGTACGTTGCTGCCGCTCATTTTGGTAATGGCAATTTATCGATGTCCGCAATGTTTGTAGCTCTCGTTATCGGTATTTTTTATCTTTTGACTGTTTACCCGTCTTTTAACTTTATTGACCTAGCTGGGACTTTTTTTACGTCACTTTATACCGGGTGGCTTTTGACTCACCTGATTAGTTTACGGCAATTGGCAGATGGGTTTCATTATGTGCTTCTTGTCCTGGCCGCGACCTGGGGTACAGATACACTCGCTTATTTTATCGGTACCAGGTTTGGTAAACACAAGATGGCTCCTGTGATAAGCCCTAATAAATCCCTCGAGGGCGCTTTGGGAGGACTGGCCGGGAGTCTAATTGCCGCGGTTGTTATCGGACTGTTGAATCCACATATGTCCTTCATTCATTATCTTGTTATCGGCCTGTTGACAGGTATTTTCGGTCAGGCCGGGGACTTGGTGGAATCGGCCTTCAAACGGTTAGCGGCAGTCAAAGATTCCAGCAAGGTTATACCCGGTCACGGAGGGGTTCTCGACAGGTTTGACAGCATGTATTGGACAGCTCCGATAGTATACTATTATTTAGTAATACTAGTTGCGAAATGAGGTGAGTGTATTGAAGTACTTGGTGAAAAATTTACTCTATATTGTGGCTGGGACTGCAGCCGCCTATTTGTTATTTGAGTACGTGGCGCCTCTTTTTGCCCCGTTTATATTAGCCGTGTTTTTAGCCTTTTTTCTTGAGCCTGTCATCAAACGTATCGAAGGCCGGGGCCGGATGTCAAGGGGTGCGGCAGTAGGTTTAGCAATGCTGGCTACTTTTGGCAGCGCCACCCTCCTGATCGTATTATCTGTTACCAGGTTGATAATAGAGCTGGTGCATTTGACCGCATATTTACCGGAGTATATTAATAATATAAAATCGGTAGCCCTGTCTACCCAAAGTAAACTATGGGCATATTATTTTACACTTCCGCAAGACGTTATCGAATTTATTACCGGGAAGGTTTCCGGTTCTGACTACAGCCTCGATGCTATTTTGACCAAAGCCCAGGTTATAACCCGAATGCTGCTGAACTTCATCCTGCAGTTAGTGTTGTCTGTGCCTGCCTGGATAATTCTGATACTTATCAGCGCCATTGCCACCTATTTTATGTCTAAAGATAAGCGGCTCATCATAAATTATTGGCTCAAGGCCATCCCGGAACCGTGGGGACGCAAAACCGTAGACATAACGAAGCAAGTTTTTCAGGCTATTATCAGCTACGTGAGAGCCCAGCTTATTCTAATCACCATAACATTTGTGAACACCCTGATAGGTTTGTACATAATTGGGGCGCCTTACGCCCTGTTGATGGGTTTGGTTGTCGGGGTAGCAGATCTTATCCCTATACTGGGTCCCAGTTCTATTTATTTACCGTGGATAGCCTGGGAGTTTACGACCGGTGACAGCGCTTTTGCCATTAAATTGACAATCCTTTATGCGGTCGTGCTCATCGTGAGACAAGTGGCGGAAACAAAGATTGTCTCACAATCTATGGGACTGCATCCATTAGCCACCCTGGCAGCGATGTATGTCGGCCTGAAAGTGCTCGGACCCCTAGGGGTTATAGCGGGACCTCTGTTCCTGATAACCCTAAAGGCCTTTGCCTCAGCCGGTCTGATTGGCTGGAAGAAGAGTGACTAGTTGCTAGTTCCTAGTTCCTAGTGGATGGTGCTCTATGCCCTACGGGCTCCGAGGGGGTCGGAAGAGTTTGCTCCGCAAACTATTGATTTTATATATATGCAACATTCAACTCCGTACCACTAGCAACTAGCAACTAACAACTAGCAACTGACTTTAAGGTATTCAACTATCACCATTTGTATAGTATCATATAGGAGAAGGCATAATGAAAAAAAGAGTGGCTGTTTTGGGCAGCACTGGTTCTATAGGCTGTCAAACCCTTGAAGTAGTAGACAAATTTCCCGATAAATTCGAGATAGTTGGTTTGGCAGCCGGGTTTAATCTTGATAGGCTGGCCGAACAGGCTGCAAAGTACCGGCCAAGGCTCGTGAGTATTGGGAATAAACAGGACGTGCCCAGGTTTCGGTCATTACTTCCAACTGGAGTTAGGGTAACTGCCGGGATAGAAGGTATGACAGAGGTGGCTGTTTTAGATGAAGTTGACATCGTCGTAACTTCCATCACCGGGACTCTTGGATTGATCCCTACCGTTGAGGCTGTCAAGGCAGGTAAGGATATTGCTTTGGCAAACAAGGAAACCCTTGTGGCAGCCGGTGAACTGGTAATGTCCCTGGTCCGGCAAAAGGGTGTCAGTTTCCTGCCGGTGGACAGTGAACACTCTGCTATATTCCAGTGCCTAAACGGTGAAGCCAGGGCTGAAGTCAGTAAGCTTATCCTTACCGCTTCCGGGGGACCCTTCTTAAATAAAACCAAAGAAGAACTATCCCAGGTTAGTGTTGAAGATGCCTTAAAACATCCGAACTGGTCTATGGGCCGCAAGATTACAGTAGACTCAGCCACAATGATGAATAAAGGCCTGGAAGTGATTGAGGCCAAGTGGCTTTTTGATATTGGGTTTGATAATATCGAGGTGATAATCCATCCCCAAAGTATCATTCACTCGATGGTGGAGTTTGTTGACGGGTCTGTAATTGCTCAAATGGGTCTGCCGGACATGAGGATACCGATTCAATATGCCCTGTCTTACCCCAAGAGGCTGGGCAGCAGTTTCGCCAGACTGGATTTAGCTGCAGTTGGCAGGTTAGGTTTCGAGAAACCGCGAACTGACCTGTTCCCATCTTTGGAATTGGCCTTTGAGGCCGGTCGACGGGGCGGGACAGCGCCGGCTGTAATGAATGCGGCAAACGAGCAGGCTGTTGCGATGTTCCTGGAAGGCCGACTCGGATTCACCGATATTCCGGCCTTAGTGGCCAAGGTTTTAGCAAATCACGAGTGCCGGCGCCAACCGGCCCTCGAGGATATTCTGGACAGTGATAACTGGGCCCGTGAGGAGATTATAAGGTTAAAGGGACACTGATTCCTAAAGAAGGTGTAGATATTGATTGATAAAATTGTTTTATATGGGTTGTATCTTATAACAAGCGTATTGGTGTTTGGGGTTATTGTTTTGGTCCATGAATTGGGTCATTTTACAGTTGCCAAACTGGCTGGGGTCCATGTATATGAATTCAGCATTGGCTTCGGGCCGCGTCTGGCCGGCTTTAGGAAACGGGAAACGGCATACAACTTACGCGTAATACCCCTGGGGGGGTATGTCCGGATGGCCGGGATGGACCCGGAGGAGGACCAGCGGGAAGCTGCCCGTAGTGCCGAAAATGAGCCGGAATTTGCAGAGGAAAGTCATGGCCCTGATGAGAAAGGTAAAGTTATCCCCGTTGTAGACCAGGCTAAAAGCTTTTCCCACAAGAGTGTGCCGCAGAGAATGGCTATTATCGCCTCCGGTCCGATTATGAATTTCATCCTGGCAATCATATTATTTGCCTTAACGATATGGATTTCCGGGCTCCCTGACCAAAACATAGTCGGCCAGGTGATGAAGGGCAAACCTGCTGACGTTGTCGGTATCAGGGAAGGGGATAGGATAAATAAGATAAATAATAAACCGGTTAAGGTTTGGGAAGATATAATCGGTATCATTCACAACAGTCCAAATAAACGAATCAAACTGGAAATTGGGCGCGGACAGGAGACCAGGGTGGTTTATGTAACCCCGGAAATAGACCGGGAAAACAACATTGGGTTGATTGGCATTATCGCCAAATCACGAAAACCGGGTGTTTTTGAATCCCTGAAATCGGGGGCTGTCCAATCTTACACCATGTTAAGCATGACTGCGGATTTTATCCGTAAGATGATGGCCAGACAAATCCCAGTCCAACTCAGCGGGCCGGTCAGAATTACGTATGAATTAGGCAAAGCCGCCCAAATGGGACTGAATAAAGTAATATACTTTGCCGGTATCCTGAGCCTCCAGATAGGCTTGTTTAACCTCCTGCCATTTCCGGCGCTGGATGGCAGCAGGCTGATGTTCCTTGGGGTCGAAGGTATCAGGGGAATGCCGATTGACCCCTCCAAGGAGAATTTCATCCACCTGGTGGGACTGGCCCTGCTGCTGCTGCTGATGGTTGTCATCACTTACCAGGACATAGCCCAGATGATTAGTTAGGGGGTACGGGTTTGCAGAGACGTTTGACCCGGCAGATAAATATAGGTAACGTACCTGTTGGCGGAAATGCCCCAATTTCGGTCCAGTCTATGACAAATACCGATACCCGGGATGTTTTGGCTACAGTGGACCAGATTAAACAGCTGGCTCTGGCAGGGTGTGAACTAATTAGAGTGGCAGTGCCGGACAGCGCTGCCGCTGATGCGTTGCGGCCAATAACGGAACAGAGCCCGGTCCCAATAATCGCCGATATTCATTTTGATTACAAACTTGCCCTGCAGGCTGTAGCTAACGGGGTCGATGGACTACGGCTTAACCCTGGTAATATAGGGGATGCCGGAAGGGTCAGGGAAGTTGTCAAAGCTGCCGCAGAAAGATGTATCCCCATCCGCATAGGAGTTAATGCGGGTTCTTTAGACAAAGTCATCCTTGAAAAGTATGGGGGAGTAACTGCCCAGGGGCTTGTCGAGAGCGCTTTAGAGCATGTTAAAATCCTGGAGGAACTCCACTTTAATGATATCAAGATTTCCCTCAAGTGTTTCGATATACCTCTGATGATGGAAGCCTACCGGTTGATGGCAGCCAAAGTTGATTATCCTTTACATATCGGAGTAACTGAAGCCGGGACCCCTTGGGCCGGCACTATCAGGTCAGCAGTTGGGATCGGGGCTTTGTTAGCCCAGGGTATTGGTGACACGATAAGGGTTTCTCTTACCGGAGACCCGGTTGAGGAAGTCCGGGCCGGGTTTGAAATACTAAAGTCACTAGACCTTCGCCAGCGCGGTCCGGTTATTATATCCTGCCCCACCTGTGGGCGGACAGAGATCGATTTAATAAAAATTGCCGAGGAAGTTGAAAAAAGGATTCGTGATATCAAAGAACCAATCAAAGTAGCTGTCATGGGATGTGTCGTCAACGGCCCCGGCGAGGCCCGCCAGGCTGATATCGGAATCGCCGGCGGCAAAGAAGCCGGTCTCTTGTTTAAAAGGGGAGAAATAGTAAGGAAGATTCCGGAAGCCAACCTGGTAGAAGAATTGGTCCGGGAAATTGAGTTAATGCTTAAGCAGGATTCATAGAATTAAAAACACCATAAAAAGCCGCGGATGCACGCGGATAACGCGGATTAGAACGACGCGGATAAAACATAAAAAATTAATAAGATAAATAAAACAAAAAACAGTCACAGGTCATACGAGTATTCTTTTCTACTCAACATAGTTCGACTGTATCAGAAAAAACCGCGGAGACCGCAGAGGATGCGGAGAGCGCGGAGACAAAAAATTCACTTGTCAAATTTTTTAAGTGTCAAATTTCATTAAATAAAAAAACTTTGAAGCATCAGTATTCTTTCTTCTCCGCGTGCTCCGTTATCTCCGCGAACTCCGCGTTTTTAAAGAGCCGTGACAATATAGCTTAATTGCTGGAAGTTAGGGGAGTAGATATATGTGATAGCTCTCTGTACTACTGTTTCGTGAAAGTTTGTTAAAAAAACTAAATTTTTAGATGTTAGAAATCCTATAGCTATGCTAGATTCATAAATCAAAAACAATTTTTACCACAAAGTCTAACAGGCACTGCTCAATGGTCTAAGAGCATAAGG
>PGZN01000053.1 GCA_002840165.1 Firmicutes bacterium HGW-Firmicutes-8 | reverse complement strand
CATCTAATGTTACATTGGGGTAGAAACAAACAACTGGCACTAAAGGCTGGTCGTTAAAACGTAACTTGTATTATTGAGATTTTATTATTTAGAGTCGTTTGTACTCACTATTACACCAATGAAAAAATTATATGGATAACAACTGACTGGGGTCATGTGGTTGCAAGTCTTCCGGGTAGGAATTTTTTTTGCTACGGGGGTTGACCTGACCGGTCCGGACCGGCCAAGAAGCCTAACTTTTTACAACCGCCGAATCTAAGGGATTAGCAGAATAAGAAACTTATAATCATAGTATCTGTGTGGGGGCTTTGAGTGTTAAATGCGGGAACATTTAACACTCAAAGCTCCTTTCATTTTCCCTCCGAAATTTACTCCAGGGAAAATATTAACACACATGTAAACGGTCACGCAACATGAGCAACTCCTTGACACTTAAACCGGGCAGAAACATTTAGGATCCTAACTGAAATTAATTCGTTATTTCTATACTCAGATTGCTCATCCGTGCTTTTGCTTCCGAAGTCTATCCAAGCGAACCATTTGATTTTCCAACCTTTTTCTTTCCGTGATGTCACTTATCAATAAATATCAAAGAAAATATTTGGAGTGGTCTAAGTGAACAAAATCAAGGATAGAGTTACTCTTGGAATTGTTGCAGGTTTAGCCGGAAACCTTGTGAAGACGCTAATTGACGAAGTTTCAACCAAGAAGAAAATCTCTCAGAGATCTTTTCGGGGCACAGCAGCAGGCGCATGGGTATCCAAAAAAGAGTCAACCGGCACGAACGGTCAACTCCTTGGGGGGTTATTGGACTTTGGCATGGGTTCATTGGGAGGCGTTGGCACGGTGTACCTGTTGTCTACAACGGGAAAAGATCATCTTGTAACCAAAGGGCTTCTGACAGGAATATCGATGGGTTCACTTATTACCTTTGCTTTAGCCGCAGTACCAACAAATAAAGCAAAGCCGAAAGATGCTGCAAGTAACCTTTCGTACTTGGTTAGTCACGCTGCTTACGGGTTAGTTACAACTTTTGTGGCTGCCAAACTTGGTGATCCATCACTATATGATGTAAAACCGCAAAACAATTACCTTGAGCCAACAAGCCAAACCTCTGAACAAGCAAGAGGTGGTTTAAAGCCAGTAACATCTGACCATCGTAGAACTCAAAGTAACCAGTATCAGTAAACTTCATACCACATCCTACAGTGAGCATGCAATTTCTAAAATACGCTAAGCAGACAAAAACCCACCAAGTTGGTGGGTTTACGATTTTCTAGGTCTTTATGTTGGCTATCAGTTAACGTGCGGCCTATCGTTAAATCCTAAAGACATTGACCGATTTTTGCAGGTTAACGACTGTCTCTTCGAGGTTATTCGCAGAAGCACTGATTTCCTGGGCTAAAAGGCTCATTTTTTCCATTGAGGAATTTACCTGCCGGGTCATTCCCGCAGCTTCTTCAATATTTCTGGAAATCTTTAAAACACTCTTTGTAGCTTCCGAACTGCTGGCAGCCATTTCCTGCGTGGCCGCTCCGTTTTCTTCTGTTATAGCGGCAATGTTACTGGTTGCACTGACAACCTTAGAACTGGAAACCGAAATATTCTCCGTTACCCCGGTGATTGATTGAATCTGTTCTTTAACTGCGGCCACAGTCCGTAATATCTCGTTTAAAGCCCTGCCGGCTTCATCAGCCAATTCTGACCCGTGTTCAACCTCTTTTGTTCCCATTCCCATATCGCTTACTGCTTTACCGGTCAGCTGCTGGATCGTATTGATCAAATCATTTATTTCTTTCGTGGCTTTACCCGAACGCTCAGCAAGTTTGCGCACCTCGTCAGCCACGACGGCAAATCCTTTACCGTGTTCCCCCGCCCTGGCTGCTTCTATAGCGGCATTAAGGGCCAACAGGTTGGTCTGTTCAGCTATGTCATCAATTATTTCAACTATTTCCCCGATATGTTGAGAATGTTCACCAAGTTTCTTGATATGTTCAGCCGTCTGGTAGACTGTTGTTTTTATCATGTTCATTCCTTCGATGGTTTTCTCCACTGACGTTTTGCCCTGTTCGGCCACCTGTTCCGTATTCTGGATAGCGGTATCCACGTCTTTGGCGCTGGCCGCTACCTGCTCCATCTCCTCTGCCATCCCGGTCACCAACTCGGAAGTTTGACTGACATTTTGAGCTTGTTCCTGAGCGCCTTTGGCGATTTGTTCAATAGCCTGTTCCAATTGTTCTGTAACTAAAAATGTTTCTTTGGCTGAGGCATTTTCTTCATCATTGGTCACCGCAAGTTGTTTAATTGAATCTGACACCTGCTGAAACTCCGCCACAGATGTTGTGGACACAGACCTAAGGGTGTCAGTCGTACTTTTTACCTGCTCGACCGCCCTCTTGACATCTCCAAAAAAGGTACGGTATTTGGCCATCATATTAGAGAAGGATTTGGCCAGAATACCAATTTCGTCCTTGGACTTGATGTCCACATCGATGTCCAGATTACCGTCCTCAGCCGATTTCATCGCCTTCATTATAGCCAATATAGGGACTTCAAAGTACTTGGCTACTAACGTGGCCACAATTACACCGATCAGAATAATAACCAGAGCGACTCCGGAGATACCCAAAATAGTATTTATGATAAGTTTATCAACGAAGGCTTTGGACACCCCGACATACCACATTCCTATTATTTTACCCTGAGAGTCTTTTATCGGACTATAAGCTGTCTGTATTTTCTGGTCCACCACCACAGCCTCGCCATAGAAGTTTTTACCTTCATTCAACACTGTCTGAACTACCTCTGGCGCCGCTTTAGTGCCAACAGCACGGCTTCCGTCAGGCTTTTTAACCGTGGTGGCAATTCTGGTATCCCATAAGAAAATGGTACTGCTGTCATCTGTTAACTTGGCAATTTCATCCACCAGAGCAAAGTTGCCGTTTAAGAGTATCGAACCCTTAAAGAATTTGCTGCCCTCCACCCGCCATTCCCCCGGATATTTGGCATTCACCAAATTCCACGTGGTGGTCAAATCGGATTTGGCTTTGGCCTGGACAGATGAGACAATATGCTTTTTGGTTTGCCAAACAGCAAAAAAACTTACTGCCAGTGTTGTCAATATAACCATACTCAAACAGACAATCATTAGTTTAACCCTGATTTTCACAGATCCCCACCCCCATTTAAATGTTATATAAATGTTATATAAATGTACAACTTTTATTTAAACTTAATTAATGTCTTTCGCCACAATTTACATTTTTCCTCCTTATTTCTACAATATATTACATTGTTTCAGCATATGGCTTTATCTCCATTATTTGCCGCCCTTTTTTCTCCCCCCAGTTCCGACGGAAGGGGCTGACTCTAAACATTTTTGCACAGGGGCTGGTGTGTTCCGGAGGGCGGAGCTAACAAGCTTGGAGGGGTTGGGTATTTTATAAGGGTTTCCCTGGCGCTGCCATCGTTGGCAATCTTGCTGCCACCTGCAGGTCGCAAGGCAAGGGGTCCCTCCCCAAATTGTCGGAACGGCGGGCGACAGTATTACCCGGTTTGAATCAGAGCCCGGGGTTCCGGTAATAAAATGGGGACGCTAGAAACTGGCGGAGCCGCCCAGCGACACGGACGTCGCTTGGGCGGGTGAAACCCAAGGCTCCGCTAGGCTCTGAGGTTAGTGGCGCATAATGAGAACAAGAGAAACCCCATTGCGAATAGCCATCCCCTCGCCCCACACTTATTTGCCAACAAGCCCAGCTCAGAATGCCCGCCCGGAGGAACACACCGGAACACACCAGCCCCTGCTAAGATATTCCGCCCGGAGGAATACACCTGCCCCTCCGGGCATTCTTACAGTAAAGAGGCTGTCTCTTTTGAGCCCACAAACAAAGCCCCCGCTTTAAAGTGAGGGCTTTCTGGAGAGTCAACCTATTAATATGCAACACGGTTGAAAAGCTTTAAATAATATTCACCTTATAGATACTGAAAGGCTGTGCTTTTCCCATTTAGTTATCACCCATGAATAAAAGGATCAGGATTAAGAACAGCACAAATGCAAAGTTCCCTCCGAATGGAAAACCGCTTCCCATGAATAACCCTCCTTTGCTGCAGTAATTGAACAACTTTATCTACTCCCTAAATACTATGATTACACTTTTAAATCTGTGCCATCTGCGCAGTCCTAAAGACTGCATAACCTTTACTTCTTAAAATGTCATGCACTGTCAAGGCATAATCTCAGGGTATACAGAGATAATAATTTTATAAATATCTTATAAATTGAGGGCAGTCTTCATCCACCCCCGCCGTACACTGTGCCAACTTGATGCTCCCCTGCCGAACCTTCTGTTAGATCAGGTTAGGAGGATACCAATTTGGATAAGAGATGGCCTCGAACCATTGCCTATAGTATTTTAGCAGATAAATATGAAGAGAATCTATGGGAGTTAGTATCAGCCACCAGTAAATTCACTCCCCAGTTTATCGTCGAGACAAACCTTCGTTCCCAGGAAGGTACTGTAATTGACCGTCCGTTAGGTTCCCCTAAAAAGTTTCCCAGTTTGGACCAGGTAATGTTTAATATCGGCCAGCTTCATGTTATGCCGACACCCCTGACACAATATGTCGATACAAAAGTCGTTATTGGCAGGGCGTGTCAAAGGCCTTTGGCCATCGACCTCCCGATTAAGTATCTAATTTTGCAGTACAACAGGGGTAATTGGAGTAAATCAAAGGAGATACTCCGCCAGGCTGATGCCGTTGAGATCCAGTTCGGCCAGGGGGCTTACGGTGGAACAGGCCATAAAGTGCAGGCCAACGAAATAGACAACAATTTAAGAAAACATTTTGGATTGCTTCCCGGTCAGGATATTGTAATTTAATCCCGCCAGCCTGAATGGCCTATGAGCAGACCTAAAAAAGGGAAATAGAAAAACCCCGGTTGGGGTTTTTCTATTTCCCTTTTTTCTATTCTTACAGTATTTTAATCTTCTTCATCCTCATCATCCGACTGGTTGTCGATTCCACCCTTGTTTCCATGCTGACCTTTATTTTTTTCGGGCTTTATCTTGTCTTTAATCTTATCTTTTATCTTAGTAAACCGGGATGCCTTAATGAAGGTTACTTTTCCGTCGGCATTCAAGGTTAGTTTGACTACATCACCGGGTAGGAGCTGAGCCAGTTCTACCTTAACTGCGTTTACAACTATATTGACGCTGTCTGCCACCTGATAGGTAGTTGGCTGCTTATCTCCGCCGGTTCTTTGGATTATTGTAAGGCTCTTTTCACTGGCATATACTGATTGGACAACACCTTTAACTGTAATGGGTTTGATTTCGATATAGACAGCCATGCCATCTTTGTCCACTACTACTTCGGCTTTTGAACCGACGGCTATATCACCAAGGGCCGCAGTCTTATCGCCAATGTAAATCTGAGCGTTTTTGGCCACCTGGAGTGTAACATCTTCGGCAGCTTCATCATCTTTGTCTCCATCAACAGTAAGGGTTATTGTTCCCTGGGAATAAACCTGAGAATATACCTGAGAGTAAACATTCGAATATACACTTGTTGAAACCGCCTTAACGATGCCTTCCATCTTGCTCTTGATTTTCCCCGGAATCTGTACTTCATCCGTAGTGAGCCCTAACATAACAGCGATTTCCGCCCTGGTTACGGGTTTTTGAGGTTGGAAACTACCGTCCGGTAAACCTGAAACTGATTGGTTGTATACAACTGCAGCTACATAACCAACTGCGGTGGACGATATCTTATCAGCATCAGTAAATGGCAGGTCAACGTCCATCGGCTGCAGGCCCATAGACTTGGCAATTAACACGACCACCCATTCCCTGCTGGCCGCCTTTTCAGACTGGAAGCTGCCTGATCCGTCAGCCTCCAGGTAACCTTTTTGCACAGCTAAGGCAATTGCCTTTTTGGCATACTCCGGAATTGATTTGGCATCCTTAAAAGGTAAATATACTGAATCAGCAACGATGTTTTCAATTTCGGTCTGCAGTCCGGCAGCACGCATGGTCAGGATTACTGCCTGGCCCCGGGTCACAGGTTTGTTTGGCCTAAATGACCCATCCTCAAAACCCGAAATAATGTTTTGAGCCTTCAATTTGAGAATTTGCTGGAGCGCCCATTTGGCTTCATTGGCATCCTTGAATGTCATTGTAACTGAACCGTTATCATTGACCTTTACATCGATATTTGATCCGGTCGGCTTGGCCAAGACCCCGCCTGGAATTCCAAATAGGAATACACAAAGCACTAAAACAGCCAATAATTTCTTCATCTTCACTTTTATCCCTCCTAATTCTTAAAAACGCTTCTCTCGGAAAATATCTCTTCACCTTGAATTTCGTTCTGAGTTTCTCTAACTCCGGCTCACCTCCTGACAAGATTTTCAATGCTTCAATCCTTAGCGTTGAAAGGGTTTGGTTTCTAATTTTTTATACCCTGTCTATTACTTACGAATTGGATAAGGGTTTTTATACCGTTGCCTACAAAATATTTCATTATTCAACATTATTATACATATTCTTCCAATAAAAAACCCCTTCCGCCTTTTGGGCGAAAGAGGTCATTGTTAGTTGATGCTAGCCAGTTGAATCAAATTGTTCCACTTTACTTCCGCTCCCAGGGCTTCAGATACGAACCTTAAGGGGACCAGAGTCCTCCCGTTTTTTATCTGTGGGGGGACATCGAGGGTTATTCGTTCCCCATTAATTTCCGCCTCATCTTTTCCAACATGCAGGATTAATTCGGTAACCCCAAGTTGAGCTGTTATTGTTTGGGTCTGTTCGTCCCATCTGACATCCGCTCCCAGTTCTTCAAAGATACTCCTTAGGGGGACGAGGACACGCCCATTCTGGTTAACGGGAGGCACATCAAATTTAAGCTGTTTGCCATTAACCTTCACCTGTGGGGAAGATGGCGGTCCATTAGGGATATAGGTATCACTAATCAGAACGGTGTCAGGGTTTAAGGGTTCAGAAAAATCAACGGCGAAAATCTGTGATGAGGTCACAAGGCCGTCCCCATCTTTTATATACACAACATAATACGCCAGTCCGCTCGGGACCTCCTCAGTAACATACATGCCGGAGTCCCTGGCCGCCCCGATTACAGCCTCTAACGGTTCATCGTCATATACGGTCTTAACCGGGTATACCCTATAGTTATTTATGCCTTTCTGTTCAAAACAAACTAAGGTGTACTCGAGTTTTGCCGTTTTGTCATCAGTACTTTTAGTCCATGAAAAAACATACTGTGGTCTTGGGACAAATTTTAGCTGGTTAACCTTACTCAACTGCAGAGTGTTAGGCGTCGGTGGGCTGCCATATTCGTCAGTTATCCCGGAGGCCTTTAACCAATACTCTTTTAACCCTTTAACTCTGGAAGCTAAAGGGATGTGGTAATTTTCCTGGGGACTGTAATTAAATGAATCGGTAGAGTATACCATGGTTGTCTCGTTTGCGTACATGCGTTCTAAAAGGTCCTTATACCGGCGGCTTATTTTGGCGGAAGGTGACCCGAATAACTGTACATAATCTTCAGCCACAATTTCCTCTATTGACCAATTATGGTCATTCGTCATGGCCTTGACCCGCGAATCACTTTTCAGACCCCTGGCAGCTGCCAAACCGGTCGTTCTCCAGCTTTCCCAAGACTTTTTTTCCTTTTTAAAATAATAGTAGTATGTAAAGTGATGGCCATACTCGTGGGCCAGAGTTCTGGCGATGCTGCTTACAGTAGTCAGATCCTGACCGTTATAAATATCTATATACCGGTTTCCGGCAAGATGCGGCTGACCGTTAGTTAATGTCCAAACCCCATACCATTTTCCAACAGTAGAGGAACCCTGGGAGTCCGGTCCGGAATAAATATTAATTTTTGTCAGCAGTTTAAATTCTTCTCCATGGGTATTGCGCAGCAGTTCTTCATAAACACTTTTTAACTTATTTATATCAGACCATGTCCTGGCATAGCTGACAACCTTGAAACCATTCGGAGCCGTATAAACAGCAACGGCGCCTGAAGCTTCCGCAGAGACCGGAATCCATAAGCTCATAATTAGTAATGCGGCCAAGAAAACTACAGCTGATTGAAGCTTTTTTGCTGACAATCCAATCTCTCCTTTAGGCAAAGTTTAACACTTTTCTTAGTTCAAGAAATACTTGATAAATCCTTCAACCTTTCTGAGCAAAATAAAAGCCGGATCGGCTATTTTTTGCTTACTCCCCAAAAAATGAGCACAACTCCGGTCAGAATAATACTGAACTTATTAAATGATATCCTTCCACTCAACCCCGCCAGACCCATCACCATAACCACCGTCATTACAGTCGGGCCTATTAAGGCCAGCAGGGCATTGATTTTCAGGGCCTTTTCGATACTGTCATACTTCAAGAACAATAGGGCAGCTGTGAGTTCAATCATTGATGATAAGAATCTCATTACAGCCATACCAAAAACCACTTTATCTTTGACTAAGAACAAGGTCCTCCCCCCAGGTTTTCTGCAGTATATGAATTACTTATGCCGGATATTTTTCAAATAGACTTATGTCCCTGTATATACTTAAGTCCCGGTGGAAAAATTATAGTTGCAGACAAAAGGAGGAGTATATTTGAAAGGTAAAACCATGTGGGTACTAGCCGCACTGGGGGCAGTACCGTTTATTATGGTCCTTGGAAACTCGATGCTGATACCGGTCCTGCCCCAAATGGAAAAGCAGCTGGGGATAACCCATTTTCAGACGAGCCTGATGATTTCCCTCTTTTCCATTCCGGCCGGGCTGGTTATTCCGATAGCCGGCCTGCTTTCAGACAGGTTTGGCCGGAAACAGATAATTGTCCCCAGCTTAATCATATACGGTATCGGCGGCCTAATAGCAGGAGTGGCAGCTCTTTTGCTCACCAAGGCATATTGGGTAATTATTGCCGGACGCATCGTCCAGGGGATTGGCGCCGCGGGAACTGCGCCTGTAACGATGGCTCTCGTCGGTGATATCTTTACCAGTAAGGAGCGCAGTAAAGCCCTGGGGTATATTGAAGCCTCCAACGGCCTGGGAAAAGTGGTCAGCCCCATCTTAGGTTCACTCATCGCCATTGTGGCCTGGTATGCGACTTTTTTTCTGTTCCCCCTGCTTACTGTACCAATCGCGATAGCTGTCTGGTTATTAGTCAAAGAACCGAGTGCCCAAAAAACTCAACAGAGTATAAAACAGTATTTCGGTTCAGTGAAAACAATTTTTAAAAACAAGGCAGGTTTTTTGATTACCGCCTTTTTAGCCGGTTCCCTTGCTTTACTCCTGCTGTTTGGGATTTTATTTTTTCTCTCAGATTACCTGGAGTCTTCTTTGAAATTATTTTCCGTGAAAAAGGGTCTGGTCCTGGCCATCCCGGTATTGGCGATGAGCAGCACCTCTTTGACAACAGGCGCCATAATTAAAAAAAAAGTCCCCCTGATGAAAAAACTTGTTATCAGCGGCTTGGGAGTTCTTACCCTAACATTGGGGATTTTGCCGTTTATTAAAAACCCCTGGCTCGAAGTCGGTGTAATGTCAGGATCCGGAATCGGAGTAGGCCTGATTCTACCTTGTCTGAATACCCTGATCACAAGTTCCACTTCCACCCAGGAACGGGGGATGGTTACCTCCCTTTACGGCGGTGTCAGGTTTTTTGGGGTCGCAGCCGGCCCCCCCTTGTTTGGGTTGTTAGACAAATACGGGAGATATGTAATGTTTTGGTCAGGCGCCGGCGCTGCCCTCATTATTGGAATCCTTGGAGTCTTACTTCTTCCCTCCGGCGCCCCCGCCCATGAGCAGTCTCCAACTCCGGGCCCTGCCAAGAAGTCGTGGGGCGTCATATTTTTAGATAAAATAACAGCCAAACGAAATTACAAAAATAAAGGCTAATCCAATTGACAAGGATTAGCCTTTTGGTTTAACTTTAAGACTTGTCCCGGAATAATATAAACTAACACAGGTTAAGAAAGGAGATGGCAATCTTGAGCGGGAGCACCCTGCAAAATGTCTGGTTCGATATAATTGACATGCCTCTGGGCACGAGGTTACAAAAGCCGAGGCGCCATGGTCTAACTATGGTCATGGATAAGGGCTTGGGGCTGATGGAAACAGTTGAATTGCTTTCTATTGGGAGCAGTTATTTCGATTTTGTCAAACTGGCTTTTGGCACTTCAGCTCTGTATAACCGTGACCTATTAATAAAAAAGATTTCCCTCATCAAAGCCCAGGGCATCCATGTCTATCCTGGGGGCACTTTTTTTGAAGTGGCGGCAATGCAGAATAAAACCGATGTTTTTTTGCAACGGGCACAGGAACTGGGCTTTTCCGCTATTGAGATATCAGACGGGACAATTTCAATACCGCCCGAAACCCGCCGCCAAGCCATCAGTAAAGCCGCCGATATGGGTTTGATCGTATTATCCGAGGTTGGTAAAAAGGACCCTTCGGAAAACCTGTCTCCAGATGATGTTGCCAACCAGATAAAACTTGATCTGGCCGCCGGAGTACAAAAGGTAATTCTGGAAGCGCGGGAATCAGGAAAAGGAATAGGAATATATAATGACAAGGGTGAAATCAAAAAAGACCTGTTTGCTAAGCTTATCGCTAAAATACCTGATCTGGACTCAGTTATCTGGGAAGCCCCGTTAAAACAACAGCAGCAGGAGTTAATTTTAGCCTTTGGCCCAAACGTGAATCTCGGCAATATACCACCCGGTGAGATTCTAGCCTTGGAGTCTTTAAGAGTCGGCCTAAGAGGAGATACGCTGAAAACAGTCTTTGAACAAAACCTGTTAGGATGTCACCAATGATTATTGACGTAATCCCCACTCTTAAAGAATTAACCCCCCAGAAGGTTTATGGCAAAACCGCCATTGTGCTTGATATTTTTCGATGTACGAGTTCCATCGTAACAGCTTTGGCAAACGGCTGTAAGGAAGTAATTCCCGTCTCGTCTCCCGGGGAAGCCTATATAATAGGAGCTAAGTATTCAAGGAATTCCTACCTGCTGGCAGGAGAAACAAACGGTGTTAAGATTCCCGATTTTGATCTCGGGAATTCCCCACCTGAGTTCAAAGGCAATCAGGTTCGGGGGAAAAAAATAATCCTGGCAACAACAAACGGAACCAGTGCCATAAAACTGAGTAAACCCGCCAAACATGTTTTAATCGGCAGTTTTTTAAACATAAATGCCGTGTGTTCCTATGCCCTAACCAATCATAAAGATGTTATTATTATCTGTGCCGGGAACGGCGGCAGCATCGCCTTAGAAGATGTGATGGCCGCTGGCGGCTATGTAACAGTCCTCCGGAAATACTGCCAAGATATCAGGTTTGGTGAACTGGCCAGGACTTTTTATTACCTTTTCAATTACTTCCAGGACAGCCTGGACCATATCCTATCAACATCAAGAAGCGGGATAAACTTACAGAAGCTAGGATACGGTCAGGACCTGGAATTTTGTTTACAGAAAAACAAGTACAATATTGTTCCTATATTAAAACAGAATTCTATCAAACTAACTTCAAATTCCATACTATATCAAAAGCTTTACTAACCCGGCCGCGGCTCACCCAATCTGTACTATTCCCAACTTACCGGCATAAGCTAAATATGAATCAGGAGCAATAAATAATTATCGTGTAGTCTTGGGAGGTACTCGTATGTGGGGTGAAGCTGTACTGGTGGCCTTGATCCTTATCGGCATCCTGGGTAAATCCAATATCCTGGCCACAGCAGCCTGCATTCTTTTAGTCATAAAGCTTACCAATTTGTTCGTTCTATTCCCGATATTAGAACGCCGCGGGTTGGAACTGGGACTGCTGTTCCTGATGGTTTCTGTCCTCGTCCCCTTTGCCACCGGCCAGGTCCCCCCAAAAGAGCTGTTGAACAGCTTTGCTTCAGTCCCGGGAATACTTGCCATTCTCGGGGGGACACTGGCGACCTATATGAACGGTCAAGGCTTGAATATGCTAAAAGTGGAGCCTGAGCTGATGGTGGGACTAGTCATCGGAGGAATAATCGGCATTGTTTTCTTAAAAGGTATCCCGGTAGGACCACTAATGGCCGCTGGGTTGACCGCGCTTTTCTTGAAGATTGTTGATATGCTAAAGTAAGAGGTGGCTGTCTCAAAAGAGGCAGCCTCTTTTATTTTGGGCATGACCGGAGGGGCTGGTGTGTTCCTGCGGGCGGAATATCTTAGCGGGGCTTGTTGGCAAATAATCGTGGGGCGAGGGGATGGCTATCCACATAAGGGGTTTCTCTTGTTCTCCTTGTCCGCCACTAACCTCAGATACTGGCAGAGCCTTGGGTTTCACCCGCCCAAGCGCCGTCCGTGGCGCTGGGCGGCTACGCCATCCGTGGCTCCGCCCTGCGGCTCTGCCAGTATCTTCGGTAAGTGGCGGATCAAGGGGAACAAAGGAAACCCCTTATGCGAACAGCCATCCCCTCTGATATTAATTCATTTGCCAACAAGCCAGTCGGGTCGCCCTCCGGAACACCCCAACCCCTCCTGGGTATAAAAGTAAGAGACTGACTCTTTTAGACAGCTTTAAGAGGAGAAAAAAAGATGTGAGTCGGTGTAATTCTACTGGTCTCCCGTTTCAAAAAAGCAGAACCTTACCGGCGGCCTTCGCCATCTTCAGACATCAGGGGCTTCCCCAAATTGTCGGCGACTCGGTCGTTTTTTGACCGAGTTACGGTAACAATTTGGGGAGGGACCCCTTGCCTTGCGGCCTGCATGTGGCAGCAAGATTGCCAACGACGTCAGCGCCAGGGAAACCCTTATAAAATACCCAACCCCTCCCCTTCCCGTGAGCCCGCCCTCCAGAACACACCACCCCCTCCTGTGCCAAAAGTGAAAAAGGAACTCCTATATAAATTTGGGCAATAAAAAAAGCCCTTGAAGGACTTATTATTACAAGTGGTGACCGAGAGGAGGTCTGATTTTTTATGGGTTTTTTAATTCCGTATGGCTGATTTTAATCATTTATCCAGCCCTAAGTCCTTAAATAGTTCTGCTTTAGAAGTAGCGGTCCTGACCCTTCCTTTTTTCATGTCTTCATTTACTTTATCAGCAATGGCGGATTCCACAAATTTATTCAACGACGTTCCCTTTGATGCTGCAAGTATCGCCGCCTTTTTGTGAATTTCCGGATCAATTCGCACATTAAAGCTGCCCTTATACGTCTTATGCGGCTCTTTGCCGTAACGCTGACACACATCGAGATAGTCCTCAACAGCTTCATGGAAAGCGGCTTTAAGTTCTTTAGTGCTTGCACCCTCAAAACTAATAGTATCATTGATACCTTCAATTGTACCAAAAAAAACTTCATCATTAGCGCTGTATTCTATTTTAGCAAAGTACCCTTTGTATTCCATAAGATTTTTCATCATATCATTCCCAAGTCGGCCTTGCCAATATGAAGTTTTAATCCGTAGACTTCGATTTGTACTTATCGCAAGTAAATATGTCTTCTTTATTACCCCGCCTTAGTAAACAGGTTATTTCTACGAAGCCTTCTGGTATAACACTACAAGAATTACAAAGTTCTGGCTTTGGTTTAATTTGCATTAGGAGCGAAATCTGTTCTTTAATATTGTCATCATAAAGATCATTCATCATTAAATTAATGAAATCGGCTTTACTTTCACATTCACTTACATCAAATCCGCACCTTTTAAAATCAACCATGGCAGCTTTTAAGGTTATAAAAAGTTCACGAGAAAATGCAAAATTATAAAGTGCATATTTGCCTAATAAAATGTCCTGGGTTGGTGGGATAGATAAAGCCCCATTTTTTATTGCAAGCGGGAAACTAAATGTTTCACCAACTGGATTACCATGCTTAACCATAGAAAAATGCCTATACAATTTTTTTTCATTATCAAATTCGTCTTCATCCGAATAAAGTTCTTTGAATAATTCACTGACCTTCCAAGGTTTTCGGTGCTCATGGGTGTGGTTTATCCATTCTTCAGCTCGATTAAAATCAAGCGAAACATATATCATATCTAACCTTAGTTCAATTTGGTTAGTTAACAATATTGCAGCATCACGCTCAAATTCATTGGAAATTAATATTTCCCCAGCCTTACTAGATTCTAAAATTCTTTTAAGAATTATGATTGCGACCCAATTAGATATTTCGATTGGTTTTTTCCCATAGTGACTTACGACTTCACTTATTGTTTCATTGACAATTTCTTGCATTTCCTTCAGTAACGATGAAAATGCATGTTGTTTATCACCCTCCACTTTAATCACTATATTATCCATGGTTTCCTCCAAGAAAGTAAATGTGTTTTATTGACACGCAAGATTCTGCTAGGTCAGACGATAGCGGAGCCCTTTAACTGGGTGTATAGGTGATGTCGGCAGATTTACAGTAGATATGCTAAGATTGGAATGCTTATTTCTGTAAAAGTGGTACCGGAGACTGGGGGCGAACCGATACGGGGCTTAACCCCGCAGGATTTTAAGTCCTGTGCGTCTGCCAGTTAGGCCACTCAGGCAATGTTAGACCCTTGATACTAAAGGCTTTGGACCTACCTCGGAACTTCGGTAGCCCAATGAAGCAGGAGTTACTCAGATACTTAAGAAAGCCGGAACATATCCACTTATAACACCCGATATCCGGTGCCTTTTGGTAACAAGCTATTATTTAACCTGTTCATCATCTTCATACGCCTCATCATAAAACTCAAATTCCTCTTGCACCCCTTCCTGTGACTGGTCAATACGATTTCCTTTAAGCTGAGCCAATATCTTCTCCTTTAAAGGATTTCGAACCCTAAATGAGCCATCTAGTTTCTCTGCAATATTTAATTGCTCCAAAGCATATTGTGGGTCTCCTTCTCTAAACAGAAATTTAGCATAAGCGTAGTAAGCGAAAGCACTTGTTTCATCAGATTGAATTGCCTTAAAATAATATTCCTCAGCTTTGTGCCAGTCCTTATTATACACTAAAGCAAGCGATTGAAAAACAGCAGAGTACCTCCACTGGGGAGCTTTTATTCTATCCATCAGTTCTAGGGCATTGTTCAGATACTTTTCTGCGGGTCCGAGGCATCTTTTTTTGGCAAGTATGTCTCCATAACCAGCAAGCACCCACCATGCATCGCCATTCAGGTTAAGAGCTTTTGCAATGAAGCTTTCGGCATCTGCCCAAAATTCTTGGTGCGCATAACATAAACCGATATGAAACTTTATATCTACATCATCTGGGTAAAGATTGTCTAAAACCTCATAGTATTTCAAAGCTTCTTTTACATGCCTGTCTTTAAAAAGGCCAAGAGCAACCGGACGCAATTCATCTAAATAAACTGAACGCAGAGCTTGAACTTTCTCGAATTGAAGAGAACTTGCAACCTGTGAAACATGCTCACCTTTTTCCGCCGGACTGGCGTTTGGTAATTTCGTCTTTTCTGCATAATAATCGGCGGCGAGTGTATGGTAACTAATTTTGGTTTCACTAGGAATACTCTTTTGGAAATGTTCCCTAACTAATGGATGCATCTCGTATAACCCAGTCTCTATATCAAAATCAATTAAAAAATAGTCAGTTAACGCTTCTACTAATTCTACAGACTTTTCCTCGGAAAACTGTTCAATCACCTTGAACTCAAATGGTATGTTGTAAATAGACAGATAACTAAGTAATTCCCGTTCATCCTCATTGAGTTCTATTTGCTCTAATAGCAAGGGTATTAAACGGTTTTGAAAACGTTCCTGTACTTGAGTATTTTCTAGTATTGAATCTACTGAAAACCTCTCTAGTAACTGGGATACTATGGTTGCTGCTAAAGGGTTTCCATGAAGTCTCTTAATAAGCTCTGTCGGAATCAATACCGGCGACGCGTCAACTCTTGTTGAACGAACAATCCAATTAATTATACTACGAATTGCTTCATGGTCTAAAGGGGGTAATATTATAGGATACACTCCACTTGGCGGGTTAAATTTTAACTGTGAAGTAATAATAACCTTATTGTTGTTAAATGAATAGCGCGACTGAATAAAACTTATGAAATGTTCAAAACGCCAATCCCTATACCCTAAACGAGTGCGAGTAAATTGCCAATCGTCAATCAAGAGACACGCCGTTGGTAAACTGTCGAATTTCCTGAAAAACACCTCAAATAACTCTTCAATCTGTTGTGGTTGTATATTCTCCAATGATTCTTCCACAATAGGCAATCGTAATTGATAGAAAAGCATCAAAATAAACCTGTTAAATCCTGTTCCGTCAGTAAGCTTCACTGCAATACGTGTCCAATTAGGTGGGAAAACTTGATTCACTGCTTCAGTGAGACAGGCTGATTTCCCAATACCTCTCATACCAAATACCATACATAATCTTGCATGTGTATCGTTAGAGAAGCTACTTAAACCGCTTACTACAGCATCTGTTTTTGGCAAGTAAAAAATGTAGCATTCCGGAAGTTCAAAAGTGTAGCACCCCGGTTAACATAATTAGCAATTAATGGATGAGTGAGTCAGCCT
>PGZN01000052.1 GCA_002840165.1 Firmicutes bacterium HGW-Firmicutes-8 | reverse complement strand
GCCACCGGCAGGCCGCAAGGCAAGGGGTCCCAGCATGTCTGAAGATGGCGAAGGCCGCCGGTAAGTTTATGATTTTGAAACGGGAGGCGGCCATCTTATAAGGAATGCAATCTGAGCCATCAAGTTCTGGGACATTGCATTGCGGCCTGCCGGTGGCGGCTTAGATTGCCAGACGGCGAGCGGGAAACCCGTTAAAATACCCAACCCCTCCTGCTCAGACATTCCGCCCGAAGGAACACACCGGCCCCTCCGGTCATCCCCCAAAACAAAGAGGCTGCCTCATCTTTAGAGTCAGCCTCCTTTGGTCAATTACAGCATCCGGTCATCCATATTTGAATATATGTACCACCGGTCCCCGATTTTCATCAGGTAATAATGTTCCTTGGAACGCTGTTCGAGATTTGTAGTCGCAGTTTTAAACGTTGATACAGTATCGTAGACAAGTTCTGCCAGGCGGTCACTCTTACTAATTACCGTTCCGGGGTAATTGACCTTGTAGCTTACAGTCCCGTTTTGCTTTAAATCGTTTAAAGCAGCCTGGCTGTCAGCCACAATGGCTTCCTGTTCACCCGTGACATACCTGGAGACAGTACTTAGGTTAACCGGGCCAGTGCTGTTGATACTCGCTTCCATTGCCTTCAGCATATTGTCTGTATAAGACAGCAGTTCACTGTTGTCGGGAGCCATCGTCTGATCATCTAACATAAAGCGGTAAAGCATTACCATTACTTCACCCCGCTTGGCACTCCGCCCGGGGACAAATTTTCCGTCCGGCATACCGTTTATAATACCTACAGCGGAAGCTTTTTGGATATTATCATAAGCCCAGTGCCAGGAGGGCACATCACGGAAGGCTTTACCGGTCTGCCTGCTTCTGTCATTTAAAGCCTGGACAAGCATAGTGGCAATTTCAGCTCTGGAAATATTGTTACCTGCCTTAAAAGAGCCGTCCGGGTTACCTTTAACTATCCCTGCCTTAAACAAAGCATTAACGGCATCTGCCGCCCATGAAGGTATCTTGTCAGAAAAGGGGGCTGTCTCGCCCTCGGGTTTAAGATTCAGCGCCTGGTATAAAAGGGCTGCAAACTCGGCCCTGGTTACATTCTGATCAGGCCTGACAACCTGTACCCGGGTGTTTCCCAACTCCCGGTCATAAACAGTTTCGGTGTAGCCTTTTAGGATTCCCATCGCAATTAATTCACTCATTTGGTCATAAGCCCAGTGGTCTTCGATGTCAGTAAAATCTCCAACCATGTAATCCGTCTGGTTAGCGGCCGCCGGAACAGAAAACAGCATGATAAAAACAGTAGCAATTAGTACAACTAGGGAATACTTTTTCATCTGAAAATCCTCCTAATTATTAGCGATTATTCTAAATTCAATAATTCCTGGTCCGTATCCTTCTTTTGTAGCTGGATTCTTTCCTGGTAATTTTTGTTTTCAACCGCTTGGGAGTAAGGACTTGGGGAAGCTGTATAGAAAAAACCGCGGAGACCGCAGAGGATGCGGAGACCGCGGAGATAAAAAATTAACTTGTTAAGTTTTTTAGTGTCAAATCTTATAAAACAAAAAAACTTTGTAGACAGTGCTTTGAAACCATGAGTTTTCTTTTTTCTCCGCGTGCTCCGTTATCTCCGCGTTCTCCGCGGTTGTTTTTAAAATTGTAAAAGGTTCGCGCCCAAGCGCGAACCTACCTTTTTGCCTCGTTCCGCTCAATGCGGAACGAGGCATCACGACGATATGAAACTTACCTTTAGCGCCCTTCAAGTAACCTGGACCACATGTTTTTCACTTGTTTAAGTGATAGAGAAGAGAGTTCCTTTTTTATAGCCTCGGATGACGCGGATAACGCGGATAAAAAAATTGAACCACACCAGATAAATCTTCTTACCGCTTTGTAGTAAATCGGAAAAGCTCAAACCGCGGAGACCGCAGAGGATGCGGAGACCGCGGAGGGGAAAAAATATTCTTATTACAAAAAGAAATCTTTTGATAGCGGGTTGGTGTTGGCTTAATTCCATTTTTTATTTATTCTCCGCGTCACTCCGTTATCTCCGCGTTCTCCGCGGTTGTTTTTTAAATTGATTGCAGCTTTGGTGTGCTAGTTCTTCTTTTTTGAAGCCAGGACTGCAAGCAGGAACACCGGTAATTTCATCATCCTGCCAATACGTGAAGGCTGTTTTAACAACCTGTACAACCATTCCAGGCCTGCTTTCTGCATCCAAACGGGAGCCCGGCGGGCCTCCCCGGCAAAAACATCAAAACTCCCGCCTACCCCGATACTAACTGGGACACCGATTTTTTGAATCCGCTTTTTAATCCATTTTTCCTGTTTACCCATCCCCAAAGCAACAAGCAAAATGTCGGGTTTCTTCTGCGCAATGTCTTCAATGATTGCCGCGTCCTCCTGAAAGTAGCCGTGCTGGATACCGACTATTTCGATGCCGGGGTAACTATCTTTAATATTTGCGGCAGCCCTTTCGGCTACCCCCGGTTTGGCGCCAACAAAGTAAAACCTGTATTTCTTCTTTGCGGCCTGTTCAAATAAGGCTGTAACGAGGTCTATCCCGGCCACTCTCTGTTTTAGAGGAGTGCCCAGCAGCCGGGATGCAATAATTATCCCAATGCCGTCCGCGACAACCGTCTGGGCCTCATCAAGACATGCCCGGAAGCTTGCATCTTCCCGGGCCAGCATGATAATTTCCGGATTGGCTGTCACGATTAGAGACGGGTCTCCTTTTTTAAGGTACCGGTCTACCGCACCCAAAACCTCTTCTAGACTAAGGTTATCGATTTCCACCCCTAGTATGGAGATTTTATCCATAAATCTCATCCTTTGTAAAAGAATAGGATAGGCAGCACCTATCCTACGATGTTTAACCCTGATTGATTATATCTACCTTGGGAGCTGTGCTGCCGGTGGACCCGGGATCGCCGCTCTGGCCTGTGGTATTCCCGCCGGGGATCGGGGGGTTGACCTGTGGCGGGCTGTTGGTGTTGCCTGGGCTCACCGGGTTCTGACCAGGCTCCCCGGAATTGGCGTCAGGAGGCAGGCCGGGACTGCCGGGATTGTTTGGGTCCTGGTTTGGTTGACCGTCGTTATCCTGACCGGGCTCGGTATTACCGGTTCCGCCGGGAGTCTGTCCGTCTGTCCCGCCGGTCTCTCCAGGTGTTGTCGGGTTCTGCCCCTCAGTATTTACCTTACTCGGCAGTGGTTTTTTGTACACCTTTTTATCTATCGGAACAGTAATATCCGGTCCGGTAATGGTAGCCAGTTTCAGCCCTTCAAATAATTCATTTAAAGCTACCTTGGCCTTGGCTTCATCGACCTTCCAATAACTGGCTCCTTTATAGTTGTAAAAAGCCCCTGGCAGGGTTGCTGTCACAATATTATTGGAATCCAGGTTGGAGACGACCCTCGTTAAAAAGATGGCATCCCCCACACCCAGATTTGTATCTACGGCACTCATGATCTGGGGAATCAATTTGGGAAGTTTGATAATAGTTTTGGCCTGCATCATTTCTTTAGCCAAAGCGGTCAAAAACTTCTGTTGGCGCTCCGTCCTGGTTATATCCCCCAGGGCATCATACCTAAACCTTACATAACCAAGGGCATCATATCCATCGAGCCTTTGGGGACCCGGATGGAGGTTAATATTTTCAGCAGGGTAGTACATGCGTTTTTCAACATTGATATCTACCCCACCCAAGGTATCTACAATCTCTTTGAACCCGTCAAAGTTTGTTTTCACATAATACGGTATTTCTATATCGAGCAGGTCTTCGACTGTAGTACGGGCCAGTTCGGCGCCGCCGAGGGCATTTGCCGTATTAATCTTATTCTGGCCATGCCCGGGAATATCTACCAGGGTATCGCGCGGAATAGAAACCATAGCAATCTTTTTGGTGTCCCGGTCGATACTGATTATAATCATCGAATCAGACCTGGCATCTTTTTCTCCGGGACGGGCATCAATCCCCAGTAAAAGAACATTTAACCTGTTCACATTAAGCTCTGCCCCCTGGGAGACAGCAACTTCTCCTTGCGGATTACCGAAAATACCCCAGTCAGCTGTGAATTTGCCGACAAAAAACGAGCCTGTAAAAATAAGTAACAGGGCAATAAATTTTAATGGGGAAGTTCTTTTGCGCATCAGCAACATCCCGCAATCACCTCTAATTAAATCTAGTCTGTCAGACCCTATTTAATTCCATAAGCCTGAAAGTCTAAATCTTAAAATAACCTACTGAGATATTTTACCGTAATTTACTAACACAATCAATAACTATTTAATGGAAATTCGGTTATAACGAGGGCAGTGTAAAATCAATCCGCCATGGGTTTAAGGTAGGAGATTCGGGTACTGTCCGCACAACTAAGTTCACGTCTCCACCGGCCTCTACGGGCAGGGTCACCCGGCCCCGGTGAGTGAAATAAATCCTGCCGTCAATCTCTATGAAACCTTCAAACGGTCTCTTTGTATACCTGTCCCTGACCTGGACTGTTACATGGTTTTTCTTCCCGATTCCCAGTATTTTGGGTACGACCCCAATAATTATCTCACGTTTTTCCTGCTCCGCTTCAACTGGGTTAACTTCCTTCAGACTGATACCAAGACTGTAATTAGATTTGGCTAATTGGTATGCGCTGAGTCCAGCCGAAGTGTAGACGACAACTTCCCATACTCCGGTGCTCGGGGAAGCGCTGGAAATTTTAACCTCACCTTTCGTACCGCCTGGATTCACCCCGGCAAATTCGGTTTCTTCAACTAAATCGCCTTTTGGATTAAACAAAAAGATTTTTGATCGACCGTCGCCACCTGCCACCGATAAGTTAGCTTTCAAGACGCCGACCCCTACCGGAACATTGAAGAAGTACCTTTTGTACTGGGCGGCGGTTTCGTAATCATCCAATTTTATACTGTAACTGTTGTCTTCTGAGAGGATATACGGGTTAATCACTGTAGCCAGGACCTCAAAATCATTACCATAAGATGCCAGGTCTTTTCCTGATAAAAGTGAGCAGGATAATCCTTTTTTCTCAAGGACGTTGAAATCTATATCAACGGCTCTGGTTTTAGCCGGTGGTATATTGAGTATACTCTGTTGGGGAGTTAACCACGTTCCCCCGGTTAAGCTGATTTCACTTAACTTATTTGAACTGTTTTTGAGAAATACTGTCAACTTCCCGGGCAGTCCCTCTCTGAAAATGATTCCAGCCCCCTGTTCATTATCGGGGTTATAGGTCTGCACAGTAATCCGAGGTACACTTTGCAGTGATAATAGTTCGCTCCAGGACGCCAGTAGGTTTAGAGCGCCATGCCCTTGTTCGGCTGTCTGGTAACCCGGAATTGCCCCGGCCCCTTTTTCCACAGCTCTTTTTATCATTGCCGGCGGTACCTCCATGCCTTTCCTCTGCGCTACCTCCAGCAGTAAGGCTATGGCCCCTGAAACGTGCGGGGCAGCCATGCTCGTGCCCTCACTGAGACAATACTCTTCACCGTCCCGCAGAGGCACTGTCGAAACAGCGCTTCCCGGCGCTACAATTGAAGGGGAGATCGCCCCATCTTTGCGAGGGCCGGCCGAACTAAAAAACCAGAGGTTCTCATTTGGCACATCCCAGCCGTAATCGGTCTTCCACATTTTGGGGCTGTTGAAAGCACCTACACTTAAAGCTCCGCTGGCATCCCCGGGGGTAGCCACTGTACTCAGTCCCGGACCGTCATTACCAGCCGCCACGACAAAGATAACCCCATACTTGTCTGATAAACTATTCAATAATTTAGCTGGCATACTGCTCCCATCATGGTCACTAACAGGGAACCCTAAACTAAGGTTGATGATTTTAGCTCCTTGGGAAGCAGCATAAGTCATCGCTTCGGTAATAGTGCTTAGATTTCCGTATCCCGCCGCATCTAAAGCCTTGATGGCAATAATCTGGGCGCCTGGCGCCACCCCTTTTATTTTCCCGTTGGCTGCCGCAATACCGGCTATATGTGTACCATGGTCATTGGTATCAAACCCCAGGTTAATTTTTGAACCATCAGTGGCGATATCGGCAAGCACAAAATTTCGCCGGTCGCGGCCTTTGTTTCCGGTAAAGCTCGCATACTCCGGGCTTTTGGCAAATAACGGCAGAGGTTTTTCATCGGAAAAATCCTTGTCGCCGTCTGTATCAATATAGACTGTATCATAAGAACCCTGCTTGACTTTGCTGACCAAAATAACAGCGAAAATATCGTTTCCGTTACCGTTAAAATTCAGGTCAAGTCCGTTGGCGCCGTCGGAATCAATCAAATCAACTTCCCTAATATACCCATACCTGAACTTATCACCGGCAGACGCTATTTCCCCTAAATAATATGAACCGTTGGCCAGGTGAAGGTTCTTCCCTGTACTGTCGGCAAGTGAACTTGTATCAATATCCCCTTCACCTGTAAAATCCCGCCATCCGACAATCTTGCGCTGTTTACCTGATGTCATCTGCAAATCTGGGTGCCCCGCATCGACCCCGGTATCAATGATAGCTATAATCTGATTCTTTCCGTCGGAATTGGTGAAATTCACAAACTTCGGCGCCATTATTGCTTCTTTATTGACATTTAAACTTCCGGCTGGATTAGTCTGGGCTTCAGTACCCGTTTCCGCCACTTCCTGGGCAGCCAGCTTCTCGACCCTAACCCGCCGGTCTACAGTAATTTCCTCAATTAATTTATTGGCTTTCAATTCCCCGAAAAGCTTTCCGGAAATATCAGCACATACGAAATCTACATCCCTATTAATAAATTTGACTTTACCCCCGCGGGACTTAACGAGTTCGGCAACCCTGCCAACCAGACCCCTGCGGGTCATGATTATCGACGAAACGGTCTGCCGATTAACAATATTTGTCGGCGGCTCAGGATAATTCACGGAGGCGGCTTTAATGTCATCCGGATATGCTGTTGTGCCGGCCTGTCCAGGACCTTCATCAGTCGTCTGAATAAAAGTTACATAACCGTCGGAGTCAAGGATAATATACACATTGGATTCCGCTATTTCGTTTACTTTAGCGGAAATACCTTTAACCCTTACTTCCACACCGGGCCTGTACGAAAAAGTCTCAATTTGTCCATTAATATCAAGGGTTAGCGTCCTGGAATCCTGATTGATGCTTTGGATCTTTCCGTAAAAGGTAAATTCCGCTCCGAGCTGTTCCAAAACTTTTTCAATCAGAACTGCGGTTTCCCCTCTGGTAGCATTACGGTTAGGGTAAAAACTTCCGTTTGGAAACCCGCTGACCAGTTTATAGCTGTAAGCAATTTTAACAGCTTCCATCGCCCAGCCGGGGATTTCCGCTCCGTCGCTAAACTTCTGTAAAGGGTCCTCCATGTCGTTTCTTGACGTAAGGTTCAAAACCCTGATGAGGACACTGGTAATCTCGTCCCTTTTAATCATTGCCGATGGTTTGAACGTACCACTGGGGTATCCTGAAATGACCCCTGTTTCCTTGGCCACAATTATGAAACCGGAAGCCCAGTGGGAAGGCGCCACATCATTGTAACCGGTCGGGCTGCCTTTGACGACCTGGGCCTGGTCGGCCAGCCCCATCGCTTTAACAATTATCGCCGCGAATTCAGCCCTCGTCACCAGCCCGTTCGGATTAAAATTACCGTTATATCCGCTGACAATTTGGGAACTGGCTAAACGCTGGACAGAATCTTTGGCCCAGTGGGCCGAGATATCCCCAAATGATAAAGCATAGACAGGCGATATATTAAAAACGGTTAAACTGATAAGCAGCAAAATTGCAGCACAGGTTTTGGACCATTTGGCTCTCAACATGGGTTTTCCCCCTACAGATACTCCTTCAGATTTTGACTCCGGAGTTTATCTAAAAGTTCCCTGACAAGGTCAGCTTTATCCTTCGTACTACCTCCGGCCATTATCACGGCACAGATCATAACCAATCTCCCAAGGGGTTCGGCTTTAAGCTCCGCGAATCAGTAACCCGTTGAAAATTATATCCATCACAGGTTCAATCAGTTCTTTATAATTTATTTTAGCCCGGGAAAATATCATCGGGGAAAACATCGCCCCTAAAACACCAGTTAAAGCTACGGCTGCGGCGGCGGAGTCAACCTGGCGGAATTCCCCCCGAGCTACTCCCTCATCTACTATCTGTTCTAAGAGCTTTAATTTTTTGACCCTGTTTTCCCAAATCCATTTGTGAAAATCCTCGTTAAAATAGGTCTGCTCAGTCAAAGTGAGTTTTGCCAGGTCCTTGTATTGGACAACAAATTTCAAGTGCAGTTTAACAATCCGCAGTAGTTTTTCCCGGCACGACATATCAGGTTTAAGATCATTGCTTAGGTTGCGGAGGTAAAACTGCATACCTTCTTTAAACATTTCCTGAAAGAGCTCCCCTTTGCTGGAGAAGTATTCGTAGACAGTTCCTTTGCCCACATCCGCAAGCTGAGCGATTTCGTCAACTTTAGCCTCATGAAAACCCTTTTGGGAAAACACCTTAACCGCAGCCTTGATTATCTGCTGCCTTTTATTACCGTCACTTGGGTGGCTCACTATTTCACCCTCTTTCTTCACTATCCGCACTGCAGGAAGACGGACCTCTGACTATTTCCCTACAGTGGCTAACCAGATGCATATCTGTATTAGTCGGCAACAAACAGGTTATATTTGAACAGGGATTTAAGGATATTATATTTATATATGTCCCCGGAAAGATTCTCTTTGGCCTGTTCCAGGTCAATTGCCGCCTTTTTCACATCCAGGCTGGTGGCTAGGCCGGCCCCGTATTTTAGGAGGAATATTCGGGCATTTTCCTGGGCCTTCTCAATTTCTTTGGTCCGCCAGTCAATCGATTTTTCCAGGTAGAACAAGGTCAGGTAGCTTTTTTTAATCGTAGAAGTAATAGCCAGTTCTTTTTGTTTAACCTTGAGCTCAGCGGTTTTTGCGTCTATCTGCGCTGTATCGTATACAGTTACACCGCCGGTATAAAATTTACGGGCTACATCAAACTGGACCTGACTTAGTGCCTGAGTCTCCTTAACAGTAAGTATTTCCAGGTTATCCGCCAAGGCTCCTTTAATCGTATCTTCCAGTATTATGGAACTGCCGGTTTTCTCCACGGAAAACTTTGTAGTCAATTTAAGCAAAGTATCCAGATCAAGCCCAATCATCCTGTTTAATTCCATTACTGCCGTGCGATAACTATTTTCGGCGCCTGCCACCTCGGCCTGACCGGAGGCCACTGATGCCTCGTCAGTATTAAGGTCAACCTTGGCTTTAGTCCCGATTTTATAACCGGTTTGCCCTATTTTTAGCCTATCCTGAGCCAGCTTGAGGTTTTCCCGTTTTATTTCCATCGTCCGTTCCGCTGACAGGACATCATAGTATGCTTTTTCAACCCCGGACATGAGGCTTTTTTCAGTAACGTCCTGGCCTTTTTGGGCCAGAATGAGGGTCATCTCTTTAGCTTTTGGAGTAACCCATTTCATGATACCGGTTTGATATGTATTAACCACGTTAATTTCAAGGTCATCAGCGACATCCTTGGCGCCGTCGCATTCAACCTGTGCTCTTTTTACAGCCAGATCGGCTAATTCAATGTCCGGATTGTTTTTAACGGCCAGGTCCAGCGCTTCCTGCAGACTTAACTCTTTTACTACCGGCCCGTCAACCCCGACAGCGTAGTTGATACCTACAGCAGTAAGCAGGACCAGGGTAACCAGGATACCAAGAACTATTTTTTTGGTGAACAGCATCTTGACCATTGGTTTATCCTCCTCTTTATTGGTTTATCCCATGACTGCCTTAACCACCGGTACCCAGGGTCTTCACGGTAACCTTGGCCTTGTCAAACAGTGATTGCTGGCCTTCTGTGACAAACTTTTCACCTAAGGCCAATCCCTTGACAATTTCTATCTGATCATCAGCCTCAATACCTGTTTCTACTTTTCTCTCTTCCACTAAGTTGTTTTTCACCACATAGAGCATCTTGTCTGAACCCCTTGTCACCAGCGCTTCTTTGGGAATGACAACAGCAGCCTCTTTGTTTTTGGTGACGAGAAGGATTTCGGCAAACATGCCGGGCCTGAGTTTGTGTCCGGGATTATTAATTTCAATCTTTATCGGGTAACCCTTTGTCTGGATATTTGTGACCGGACTTAATGTTTTCACGATACCGGAAAAGCTCCCCCCGGCCGCATCGACTTTAACCGATACCTGTTTACCCTCCTGGATTAAGGAGATGTCCCTCTCAGCTACAGTTCCCTCAACATATACCCTGTCAATATTGACTACACTAACGACGGGTTGAGTAGGGCTGGCCATTTCTCCCGGGTCAATGCTCCGGGTGGCAACCTCCCCGCTAATTGGGGAGGTTATGGTAGCATTGGACATCTGGTTCCTGATAGTATCAATCTGATTCTGGGCGCTGGCTGCCAAATCCCTGGACGATTTATATGAGAGTTCAGACGATTCGAGGTCTCTTAATGATATCGCACCTTGGCTGTAAAGGGATTGGTTACGCTCATAGTTGGTTTTGGCATTGTTATAATCTAAAACAGCCCTGTCATGGGATAACCTGGCTCCATTAAGGCTTATTTCCTGATCAATCGTGTCAAGCTTTACAAGCAGGCTGCCTGTTTTCACTTTAGACCCCACGTCAACAGGTACCTGGGCAACTTTTCCGCCCATTTTGGGGACAATAATTATCTCCTGTACAGGAGTAACCTTACCGGTGATAACTGTCTGGGCAGAAATACTTCCTGTTTTGGCCTCACTGACTTTAACGGGAACCGCTTTATCACCGGCAGCGCCGGGTTCCTCTTTACTGCTGCATCCGGCAAAAATAAACAAAGCCAGGGCCAGGATTGTCACTGTAAATAATTTAACAGCCCTTGTATGTACCATATTCTTCCCTCCAAAAAACACTTCCGACCGACGGGTCAGTCTAACATAAGTATAAGCGTGATGCGGTTTTTTGTCAATAAGGTGCGTTTATTTTTTCCACGTCTTAAAAAAAAGTCCTCCGCAGGAGAACTTTTACAGTAAGTACTTATCCACTATTGCTTTGATAAAATCCCGGAAGTCTTCCAGTCCATCCTGAAGAATCCCGTAAAGCTCATTGTTGTCAATTTCCTGATACAAATGAACCGCCCGGTTGCGGAATCTGCTTTTCAACCACGGTTTGAATAAGCCTCCTTTAAAGCTTTTTCATATTCACGTTCGTAGACGTTCAGGTCAGGCAGGTAATCCAAGTACCGCTTATAAACCCGCTCCAAAAAGCTGCTATGGTGTTCGTAATTCCCTTCGTAAATTAAATAACCTTCCGAAATTGCCCGGTACTGTATTTTTAGAGGGGCCTTATTTAGGTTTACGAGATCTACGCTATCCCGGTTTAGTATACTGCACAAGAGAGCCTCTATCGCCATTTCGTCACGTAGAGTCAGATTTTCTGTGTTAACAATTATCCCAAAATCAATATCGCTGAAAGGATGTTCATATTCGGTCCCGAACGACCCAAAAACGTAGACCGCAGTAATATTCGGCTGTCCCTGAAAAAACTTCTGTAAATCAGTAAGGCTGTTTCCCAGTTTACCAGTCAGGTCCCGCATAACATTGTACCTCCTTTTGCATCATTATAACATAATGAATACTTGGAAAACAGCGCCTTTTTTTACATTTTGTTGTCGTCTTTTATCACAAAGGTGAAACCGGTCTCATGCTTTCCCTTTATATCCCGTAGGATGATTTACGTGCCATTTCCAGGCAGCTTCAATGATAGTGTCAAGATCTTGAAATTTCGGCTCCCAGCCCAATTCGTTTTTTATCTTTTCCGAACCGGCCACCAGTACTGCCGGGTCACCGGCCCGCCGGGCCGTATTCTCATACGGGATTTTTCTTCCCGTGATACTGCATGCTGTATCTATGACCTCTTTGACGGAAAAACCCTGTCCATTCCCTAAATTAAAAGTATCAGACCGGCGTTCCTTTTGCAGAAAATCCAAAGCCAGGATGTGAGCGTCCGCCAAGTCTGTCACATGAATATAATCTCTAACACAGGTGCCATCAGACGTAGGGTAGTCGGTCCCGAAAACGAGCACTTTATCTCTCTGTCCAAGTGCGGTCTTTAGCACAAGAGGAATGAGATGGGTCTCCGGTTCGTGGTCTTCACCGATATCACCTGACAGATCGGCTCCTGCAGCGTTAAAATAACGAAGGCTGATATGTTTTAAACCATACGCAGCATCAAAACTATGTAAAATCTGTTCAATCATTAGTTTGGACATGCCATAATTATTAGTCGGGCTTTTAGACTCGCTTTCCATAATCGGACAACAGACAGGTTCACCATATACCGCAGCTGTTGATGAAAAAACAATATATTTTATTTTGTTCTTCACCATCGCCTCGAACAGTGATAAACTTCCGGCCACATTGTTTCTAAAGTATTGGGCCGGGTCAACCATAGATTCACCCACCAGGCTAAAAGCCGCAAAATGAACAACAGCCTCAATATCGTATTTGCGAAATACGGCGTTTAGCCGGTCCGCATCGGCGATATCAGCCTCCTCAAATAGGATGCTCTCAGGCACTGCTTTCCGATGCCCCTTACTGAGATTATCCAGGACAACTACGTGATGCCCTTCTTTCACCAGTTCTTTTACCGTATGACTTCCAATATATCCGGCCCCGCCGGTGACAAGTACCCGCACTGCAATCACTCCCTTAATAGTGGAGAGTGGTGAGTGGTGAGTGAAGAGTGGTGATGGTTCACTCTTCACTCTTCACTCTCCACTCTCCACTCTCCACTCTCCACTTCTTATCAGCTTCACAGTTTTGGTGCCCACATGTACCAGCAGACCGCTCTTTTTAAGGGTCCCGGTTAATTGTGGTGACACTGACCGGAGGGCTTCCCTAAATGTCCCGGCATCCGAGAAATCTGCTATATCCATATACGTTCGCCCTATTTCCCATGGCCAATGGGCATCGCTTCCCGCCGAAACCATCGCCCCCCGCGCCAGCGCAAACTCTTTGGCTTTAGCATTGTCAGCGGCATAGATATTGCGGGAGTTAAACACTTCCACTATATCAATTTCGTTTTCTATTTGTCTTAGCGCTTCGAAGCTGAGCCTTGACCTACGCATCCTGTCAAAGGGATGGGGGATACACACCAGACCCCCCTGTTCTCTGATTTTGGAGACTGTCTCAGCCGGTGATAAACCCGGTTTGATGCGCTTAGTCAGGTAATAACCGATTATCTCTCCCATGTCTGTCCGGATTTCTTCCCCGATGATAACCTTAAAGGGGGCTTTATCACGGAGTAAAAGGGCGCCTTTGATTTCGTTATGATCGGTTATCGCAATACAACCCAGGCCCCTCTTGACACTACTGCTGATAACCTTGTCGAGGGATGTTAAGCAGTCCGGGGAATATTCGGTATGGACATGCAGGTCTGCTTTGAGCATCCTATACAGCCCCTTTCTCCTCACCTGCCGGCCCCATTTTATTGACAACCCCCAGCAGGCGGTGGTTTACCGTAAGAGCAGCGAGCCCTACGACGACCCCGAACCACAAGGTGCAAAACCTGATGATGATTGTAGCCACAGCGGCAATGCCGGTGGAGACTCCGACGACCTTAACGAGCAGCCCCATGATACTGCCCTCGGCCGCCCCAAGCCCGCCGGGGAGCATCGATACTGCCCCGACAACAGAGGAAAAGGCCAGTGTAAAGGTTGCGGCCTGTAAAGGAACATGGTATCCCAGACCGATGAAAACATAGTAAAAAGCGACACTCTCAAATGACCATGAAACAACGCTTATCAGCACCGTAAACAGCAGTGACTTAAACGTCATCAGCTGCCCGGCGCTCTCCATCATTGTTTCCAAGATCCCGGTAAACCTTTTGATAAAGGGTATCCTGGAACAGATTTTTATAAAGGGACGATGAAAACGCGGGACTTTGATCAGTAAAACCAGCGCCCCCATGATAAGCGTAATAACAAGCAGGACCTCCCAGCCGTACCTGAACATGACCATTCCTGACAGGGACAGGATAATCAACCCAAACCCGTCAGATAGTCGTTCCGCAAAAACGACAGGCGCCGTCCGGCTTACCGGGGTCCCTTTGAGTTCCTTCAGAAGCAGGGATTTCAAGAGTTCTCCGGCTTTGCCGGGGGTAACAGTCATTGCCAGGCCGCTGAGGAAAATAATCAGGCTGTCCCTCACAGGAACGTCAACATCAATCTGTTTAAGAAAAAAGTGCCACTTGCCAAACCGCAAAAGGTAGTTGACAAGGGTCAAACCCAGAATTAACGGCAGGTAAATAATTTTGAATTTACTCAGGGCATTCATCGTTTCCCGGTAATCAGCCAGAAAAGTCAGGGCAACAACTGTCACCAGACCAAGCAGGACAGCCCAGATGATCTTTTTGTTCAAGTTCGTCAAAACTCTTCCTCCCAAACCCCTTTAAAAACCGGCCGCTTTAGCGGCGTTAATCACTGGCATTACTCACTATAAGAGTCAAACAACCTGCCCCAGCGGTAATTCTTCTTAATGTATTCCATCTTCCTTTTGCCTTTGGTCGGCCACCAAAAATAGTCATGATAAAAAAACGAGCCAAAAATAAAGAGGTTAACCAACGGGGTGCGGAAAAACATGTTCTGGAGTGACCGTAAAGGTCCGAACCAGAGTGTGTCCCCGACCCTGGAAGCGAGGTTGTCACCTACACTGAACTTAAAGTTAACGCCGGCAATGTCTTCTCCCTTAATCTCAATTTCTCTGGGGTCTCCGACACCTAAGCCCTTTTCATGGGCTATTTTGATATAGGGAAGAGTAAGCGGGTCAAAGCCCATCATCTTGGCGGCGACCGCATCGATGGCAACCTGGTCATTTCCGGCCAGGATGTAGTCTTTTTCTATCGGCTCCATCGTCCGCGGGCCGGGGCCGTTGCCGCAGACAGTCCCGTCCATGACAGCAAACATCCCTGGGTGAATCTCCTTTTGGATCGTTAAAAGGTCAACCAGGGTTTCATGGATAACACTGTGCGTATAATGTCTTTTCGTATTTAACAGCCCCCCAAAGGCGTTTTTCATCGCCCCGGTGGTCGTCGTATAGATGTGGCATTTCATCGTCGGCAGATGGACAACATTCTTCCCGAAAAAGAAATCAGGAATCCGGATACCTTCCGGGAAAATCCGGTCCAAAACAAGAATTTCACCCTTCGGTTCGTAGGTCACCCATTTCATGTCTTCCTCCCGGAAGTTGTAAAGCACCGGGATATCATACTTTTTAAAAATCGGGACATATTTATTAAGTTTTTCACCTTTAAACGCGTTTGTTACCACGGTTTTATTCTGCACACAGGTCAGGTCAGTGAAGCCCAGTTCCTGCAGACCCTTTATCGTGCCTTCCAGCTGCCAGGGGGTTGTATTGGCGCTGAGGTAAGGAAAATGCCAGGAGATGTTGTCTTTTAAAATTGTCGCCGCGTCAGGGTCCAGGTGCTTGTCAACCTGGGCTTGTTTTAACAAGTTCACGTAATCGTCAGTGACTGTTTCCGGTGTGGTTTTTATTACATATACAGTACTCATAATATCACCCTAATTGTTTTTTGACTTCATCATGCCAATTGAATAGAACGCAATTTCTCCGGGCGTAAAAATAAAGGCCTTGAAATGCCCGTAAGAAAAGGAGCAGTTTGAGGGGAATGTTCAGCGGTTTCTCCCAGCCTTTGGAGGCCAACAGGGTGTTAACCTTATACTGCAGACGCCAGTTGATAAAATCATACTCACCTTCGTAATAAAACGGTTCGAACAGGACAGATACCAGATCTCCCGCTATTGGACGGTACATCTCAAGTGTTTCGTCATTTACGCCCAATATTCTTAAATCGTCCAGCAGCTCTGTTTCATTATCATAACTGCCCAGCAGCAACCGCCGGATGGCGTCGGCTTCCGGCTCATTAAAGCACACCACCGAACCATAGTCAAGCACCGTCAATTCCCGTTTATTATTAACTGCGGTAATTATAAAGTTGCCCGGATGTGGGTCGGTGTGAATCATCCCCAACTGTTTTAATGATTTCAAAATGAAAGTTAAATAGGTCTTGACAAACCACCTGTCCGGGCTGTCCGGGCTTTCTGACAAAAGCCGGCCTGCGGCCCAGCGGGAAACAAGCGCCCTGTCATTGTAGTTTACAACCTCCGGAACAGAAATTTCCTCATCTTCTTTGAACAGCTGATAAAAAATTTGCTGGTTTTCCGCTTCCAGGGGGTAATCACATTCACGCAGGAGCATCAATTTCAGGTGTTCCAATAACGGCAGGATACTGCTGTTTTTTAAGGGCAGGAGCCTGGTCGGCCAAAGGAGCCCGTTTAAGGTATTGAAGTCGGATGTTATCTTCTTTTCTACCCCGGGGTACTTCACTTTTACAGCCATAACCCCTTCCGCGGTAGTCACGCGGTAAACCTGGCCGATAGATGCCTGAGCGGAGATTTCAATGTTTTGGGGAGCAAGTTCTAATTCATCTATGATGTTCTCAATAGCAACGTCTTCGGTTTTACTTTTTGTATAGAGGGCCTCAAAATAACGGTCAAAATCATCCCCGTAAAGTGTAAGGTGCTGTCCCAGTTTCTGCGGAAAACCGTGCAGCCCTTCCATCAAATCAGAAACCCGCTCATAATCACCTTTAACTATTCCCCTGACCAGAGCCAGCAGTCTAACTGCCCTAACTATACTCAATACAATACCCCTTATCTGAAGCTGACCTATTTATTACATCTAGCCTTTGCCGGACTTTCTTTCTTTACCACAAGGCTAACAGGCATTTCTTAAAAATCAACCGCGGAGAACGCGGAGATATAGTAGGATTCACATGCAGCCGGAGAGCGCGGAGAGTACTCATCAACACTTACTCTGCCGTTCTATTTGGGTACACGGTTATTTTTAGTTGCTAAAAACAATTAATATACAAAACATATTTATCATACAAATATTCCTACCCCTAGTTTGTTTCTATCAGTTTCATAAATGTAAAGTTAGGTAGAAAAGGTATGTCGAATGAAATGTGATTGTTTTTTGTTTAATATATAAATGATTCTAGTGCTGAAATATAGTTGGGAATTTTCCGATTCTGAACCCAGGAAATTCTACAAGGTAATTTATGGATAAAATTCATGCTTTTTCTGCCAT
>PGZN01000098.1 GCA_002840165.1 Firmicutes bacterium HGW-Firmicutes-8 | reverse complement strand
GTGGTATGTTTCTCCGGGCGGAGTCTGATCCCAGCCGACCCACCATGGCAGCTCTTAGCGCTTTAGCGCTTAGAGATGGCGGTGCCCTTGGGGTAGAGCGCGCAGCGGGAGTGGTGGCAAATTGATGAATCCCTAAGGTCGGCTGAATGAGTCCCCATTTTATTACCGAAACCCCGGGCTCTGATTGATACCGGGTATTATGGCGCCCGCCGTTCCGACAAAATGGGGAAGCCCCAGGCCCGCCTGGAGGAATATACCACCCCCGGCCTCGCTTAGGCTGGACAATCACAAAAACAGAGGCTGCCCCAATTGAGACAACCTCTGTAAGATAAACTATTCTCCCTACTTTACAATACCACCTGTTTCGTTATATAATTAATGGATGTGCACTCTACGGAATAATAAATGCGGAGCGTGATATAATGACCGACTACAGGCAAAACCTGCAGGAAGAAACAGAGTATCTCAAAAAAACAGTGGCCTTTATCAGAAGTGCCCTGAAAACCGAAGCTGAGAATTTACTGATTAAAAAGGATAGATTAATTGCGGCCAGAAAAGACATGTGGGAAAATACCGTCCATTTTTCAACTGACTTTGCCAGGCTCACCGAAATGAACCAACACCTTGCTGAAGTCAACAGCCTGACCGCAAGTTACGGCAGCACCCACAAGCAGGTCGAGAAATATAAACGGGTCTTAGGTTCACCTTACTTTGGCCGGTTTGATTTTGCCGAAGACGGTCGTGACACTCAAGAGAAGATATATGTCGGCCTCTATAATCTGATGGACCCCCAGACCCACGATATATATGTGTATGATTGGCGGGCGCCTATTTCCAGTATATATTATCGCTACGAACTGGGGCCGGCTGCCTATACTGCTCCCTCAGGAGTAATTACCGGAGATATCGTGTTAAAAAGGCAGTACAAAATCAGGGACTCCCAGCTGAAGTTCTTTTTTGACTCCAGCCTGACGATTAATGATGAAATCCTCCAGGAGATCCTGAGCGGCAGCGCGTCCCCCAAAATGAGAAACATAGTTGAGACGATTCAAAAAGAACAGGATATGATTATCAGGGATACTGACAATGAACTCCTCATTGTCCAGGGTGTGGCCGGCAGCGGCAAGACCTCGGTAGCCTTACACCGCGTAGCCTACCTGCTCTATAAAGGCCTGGATTCAAAAATAAGTTCCAACAATGTGATGATAATTTCTCCCAATGCTGTTTTCAGCAAATACATCTCCAGTGTCCTGCCTGACCTCGGGGAAGAAAATGTGGAGCAGACTACCTTTAATGATATTGCCGCCACTACCTTAGCCGGCAGGTTTATGGTTGAAACCCGGGAAATGCACCTGGAATCGGTGATAAATTCCCGTGGTGAAGAAGGTAAGATAAGGAGGCCGGGGCTTGATTTCAAAGGCTCCAGAGCTTTTCTGCAGATCCTCGGCAGATTATTATCCCATTATGAGCACCGCCTGATTCCCTTTGCAGACATATACTTCAACGGAAAACTCATCGAGACCGGACAGCAGTTGAAGAACCGCTTCCTCAACAACAAAATCGGCATCCCAATGGCCAAACAGCTCCAGAGGCTGGAACATGTAATAATGGAGAAGGTCCACCCCGTGCGGAAGAAGAGACTTCGGCGGCTCGAAAAGATTGTGGCTAACAGTGATGGGCACGACCTTGAAATAAAGTCATTCAGCCGGCTGCTGTCAATGAAGGAAACAAAAAGATTTATGGAGCGCCTGCACCGGTTTACAAAAGTCGATTACTTTGAAGTGTATAAGATGCTCTTCGACCGGCCGGATCTGTTATTTAAGCTGGCCCAGGGGCTGGAACTTCCGGAGGATATTGAACAGATTATCTCTACGACAAAACAGAGCCTACAGGAAGGCATGATCTATTACGAGGACTGTGTCCCCCTCTTGTACCTCATGTTAAAAATTGAAGGCAGTGATTTGTTTTCAGAAATCAGACAGGTCGTCATCGATGAAGCCCAGGATTACAGCCCTATGCATTATGAGGTGTTTAAGCTTTTATTCAAGGACGCTAAATACACCGTCCTGGGGGACATTCACCAGACGATTGAAAAAGAGGCTGATGCTTCCCTGTATGACGATATCTCAGAAATACTCAATAAGCGAAAAACGATTAAGCTGTTCTTGAACAAAGGCTACAGGTCTTCTTATGAAATCAACACCTTCACCCAGAAGCTGCTCGGTCAAAGCCAGGACTTTGTGCCATTTGAACGTCACGAAAAAGAACCGCTCGTGGAATATAAAGAGACCCCGAGTCTAATTGACGAAGCCATCATCCGGGATACTGCCTGCTTTGCCGAACAGGGTTATAAATCAATCGCAGTCATCTGCAAAAACCAACAGGAAGCGGAAGCGGTACACACCAGGCTCAATGATTCGATAAAAATAAAACTCGTCAGACCACGTGACGGAGTTATTGAAAAAGGAGCTATGGTAATCCCCTCATATCTGACCAAGGGACTGGAATTTGATGTCGTCATCGTCTATGGCGCAGACAAGACCGGCTACTTCACCGAGTATGACAGACAGCTGCTGTACACAGCCTGTACCAGAGCCCTCCACCGCCTCGTCATCTACTATACCGGCGAAAAAAGCCCCTTTATATAATACCCCTCTTACTCGGCTTGGCGTTTAAACGAATAATAATCCTAACTGACATTCACCTGTCAGTTTTTTTATTCCCAGACGAGCATGTTTGTTTACAGAGTTGTCCGCTCAGGCCAGCCATGCCTCCTGTGTTGTCAAGTATATAAGGCCGGGGGTGGTATGTTTCTCCGGGCGGAGTCTGATCC
>PGZN01000051.1 GCA_002840165.1 Firmicutes bacterium HGW-Firmicutes-8 | reverse complement strand
GGAACGCCCCGAAGTTACGCCTGGGGAGATTGTGTAAGACTTCTTGTAACAGAGAAGCAACGGTCGATTAACCAGGAAGCCCCCTGCTCTTAGCTGGGGGAGCGTTCACAATATGACATGTTGCATTGGCCGCTTCTTTATAGATTATTGTTGTGTTCCTGTAAGGTTCACTCGCAGGAACCCTTTTTGATGTTTCTACATAATATTTACTAGGCAAACAAGACCCTGCCATTCAAAATATTGGGATAAAGGAGGTTTACTTATGGGTAGTGGATTTGGTTTCTGCGGTGGCAAATTTCCGTTTGTTCTCTTTTTGATTCTCATCCTGCTGTTCATGGGAGATAACTAACAAGTGAGGCTAAAACACCGATATCAGGTCTGCATCTTATTATAGTCCTCACCGCCAGGGTGAGGGCTTATTTTATATATGTATCTTCCAAAATACCGAGTCTACTTGAAAAACGGGGATCCAGTTCCCCGTTTTAAGTTTGTTCAACAGCGAACGGCGGATTCCTTTTTTTGTCGAAGTCTAGTGTTGTGTTGCCTTCAACTGGCGGAACAGTTATAATTAGTCTAGAATTTTATGATAGGATGGCCGGAACCAATGAAAATCAAAGATATCGGAGAGTTTGGCTTAATAGATCTTTTAGCCCGCCAAGTACCTGCCCCGTCTGACCGGGTCGTTAAAGGTATTGGAGATGATACAGCTGTTATAAGACCTGAGCAGGGAAAGCTGGTTTTAATGACGACTGATATGATTATAGAAGATGTCCATTTTTCCCTTCGTTATACTCCCCTCAGGGCCGTTGGTTGGAAAGCCCTTGCTGTTAACATCAGCGACATAGCGGCCATGGGCGGCACACCGGCTTATGCTGTCGTTGCTGTCGGTATTCCTCCTAATATGGAAGCAGGTATGATTGAGGAGTTGTACAGCGGTTTGGGTGAATGTGCCAGGATATATCAAACAGACATTGTTGGAGGGGACACGGTCCGGTCACCGGGTGGCTTAATTATCAATGTGGCGCTGTCCGGTTGGGTTGAACCTAACCGGGTTGTTTACCGGTCTGGCGCCTGTCCGGGTGATATATTTATGGTTTCCGGCCCGCTGGGCACGTCAGCGGCCGGATTATATGCCTTAAACAGCAGCTGCCCTGTAGTTACCTGTGATGCTGCAGATGAAGTAATTCAGGCCCACCTCCGGCCGTGGGCCAGGGTAAAGGAAGGACTCGTCCTCGGCAGGTCAGGATATGTCACTTCAATGAACGACATCAGTGACGGTTTAGCCAGCGAGGTACTGGAAATTTGCCGCTCCAGCGGTACCGGGTGTGAATTATATGCCGACAGCATCCCCTATACCGGCGCTGTCGCCGAGATATGCCGGGGGATAGGGGTTCCCCCTCTGGAATGGGCGCTTTACGGCGGAGAAGACTATGAACTTGTTTTTACCGTGAAACCCGAGGGGGCTGATGTTGTTAAGGCGGCCCTACATGAAGCCGGATGTTCTCCGGAGATTGTCGGCAAAGTAGTTCTGCCTGACGAAGGGTGTATAATAGTTGAGAACCACCGGAGAATGGCTCTTACCCCGGGTGGGTATGACCATTTCCGGGAATAATATGATAGACACAGTCTTGATATAGGAGACATACGATGAAGATGTTTAGTGATTCACCCGGTCAAACCATTGCTGCAGGCCGGGCCTTAGGTAAATTAATGAAACCCGGCAGTGTTGTCTGTCTGCGGGGCAAACTTGGGGCGGGTAAAACTCATTTTGCCAAAGGGATAGCCCTTGGCTTAGGTATCCAGGAACATATCACGAGCCCGACCTTTACGATTATCAACGAGTACGAGGGCAGGCTGCCTTTATATCATGTTGACGCATACCGGCTTGATGACGGGGAAGCTTATGAACTGGGGCTTGAAGAATACTTATATGGCCCGGGGGTTACACTTATTGAGTGGCCTGAACGGATTGAGGGACTTCTCCCTGATGAATACCTGACAGTGATGATAGATTACATAGAAACAGACAGTGAGGCCAGGGAACTGCAGTTTTTAGCCGGAGGCCCGGGATACGGGACTCTTGTCGATAAGCTGGCCCAAACCTTGACTAAGGAGCTGAATACCTGTGTTTGTTCTCGGGATTGACACTGCTACAAGGGCTGCCGGCGCCGCCGTGATAAGTGAAGACAGGTTGATAGCCGAGCGATTTATCCATAACCTGAAGACCCATTCTCAGAATATCATTCCAATGATTCAACAGGTTATGGAGGATGCCGGGATTCAACCGGAAAATCTTCATGGCATAGCGGTTACAGGCGGGCCGGGTTCTTTCACCGGATTAAGGATAGGGATATCTGTGGCCAAAACGATGGGTCAGGTGCTCGGTATACCTGTTGTGGGTATTTCCACATTGAAGGTTTTGGCCTGGAATGTCTATGGGGTAGAGGGGTTAATATGTCCCATCCTGGATGCCCAAAAAAGAGAGGTATATACCGGTGTTTACCATACTGCACCCGATGGTCTGGAAGAACTGGTCCACCCTGCAGCTTTGAGCATTGACAGGTTGGTTTCCGAGATATCGAAGCCCAGTCTCGCAAAATACGCTAAAATTACTTTTCTGGGAGACGGAGTCCCTGTTTATGGTGATCTGATCAACGAAATGTTGGGTCAGCGGGCCTGCCGGGGAACTATGATTAACAGCTTTCCCCGGGCGGCTGCGGCGGCGGAACTCGGGATAGCCCAACTGCGGGAAGGACGTTTGTCAGATTCAACTTTCTTACAGCCGGTTTATCTCAGAAAGTCTGAAGCGGAACTTACCTGGGAGGAAAGGCATGGAAGTTAGTTTCGATATAATGAAAAGTTCACACCTTACGGGTGTTATGGAAATTGAAAACCAGTCATTTCCCACTCCATGGTCGAAGGGGGCATTTGCCCATGAAATTTGTGGGAATGACTTCGCGTATTACATTGTTGCCCTGGCGCACCGTAAAGTTGTCGGTTATGCCGGGTTGTGGGTGGTTTTAGATGAAGGGCATATCACTACCCTGGCTGTACATCCGTTATACCGGGAGGAAAAAATAGGATCCCATTTGCTGAATGAACTCATTTCTGAAGCCAAGAGACGGGGATGTGTCAAGATGACCCTGGAGGCCAGACCTTCCAACTTTCCTGCCCTCAATCTATATCAGAAGAATAATTTTATCTCGGCCGGCATGAGGCCGGGCTATTACTCAGACACGAGGGAAGATGCGGTTATTATGTGGAAGGACCTGTACCCGGATGCCGGGAGTTAGAATTGAGGTGGTAGCTTGAAAAAAATTATCCTTGGGATAGAGACATCATGTGATGAGACTGCGGCCGCCGTGGTGGCAGACGGCCGGTCAATAATGTCTAATATTATTTCATCACAGATTCCGGTCCACCAGAAGTTCGGGGGGGTCGTGCCTGAGATAGCCTCCCGCAAGCATGTTGAACTTATCAGTGCGGTAATCCAGGAGGCTTTGAATGAAGCTGGGGTTACCTTTCGTGATATTTCCGCGATTGCGGCCACCTACGGTCCGGGACTGGTCGGGGCGCTTCTCGTCGGGGTTTCCGCCGCGAAGGCCCTGGCTTACACTTTGGAACTGCCCCTAATCGGGGTGAACCACATTGAGAGTCATATATATGCTAACTTTTTGGCTAACCCGGCCCTTGAATTCCCGATGGTATGTCTTGTGGTTTCCGGTGGTCACACCGACCTGGTTTATCTTACCGGCCATAATAATTACGAATTGGTGGGCAGCACCAGAGATGACGCGGCCGGGGAATCTTTTGACAAGGTTGCCAGAGTTATTGGCTTAGGGTATCCCGGCGGCCCGCTTATCGATAAGCTGGCTCCGGAGGGGAACCCCCAGGCCATCGATTTTCCACGGGCTTACCTGGAGCATGGCAGCCTGGATTTCAGTTTCAGCGGTTTAAAATCATCAGCTCTCAACTATGTTAATAAGGCTGTAATGAAGGGTGAGGATATCAACAAAGCAGACCTGGCAGCCAGTTTTCAGCAGGCTGTCGTTGATGTCCTGGTTGACAAGACAATTGCAGCGGGGAAGAGGTATAATGTCAAAACCGTTTTACTCGCCGGAGGGGTTGCCTCAAATACCAGGTTGAGACAGGAACTTACCAGAAAGGCCGCCGACCTTGGGCTGCGAGTAGAATACCCTCCACCGGTATTATGTACAGATAACGCTGCTATGGTGGCGTGTGCGGGATACCACAAGTATATCTCAGGAAGGTTTGCGCCACTTACTCTCAATGCGGTTCCGGGACTTAAACTGGGAGTAGAGAAATATTAGTTTACACCACAATCTGTAAAACGTAATGGATGTCCCAGGGAATTTCAGAACACCTGTTTTGTGGATGAAAAAATTCTGTGGACAATGTGGATAACCCTGTTAATAACTTGAAAATAGAGATGTTTTACATCTGTAAAACAATTTCCGCCGAAACATTCCGGCAGTTGTGGACAATGTGGAAAAGCCGTCTAAAACTAAGCTGCAAAAGATGGCGCCTGTGGGTAAGGTTGTGGATAGGGGGGGTAATCGCTTGATCCCAGAACTTTTCAAATTAGGTCCCATCACAGTGTTTCCCTGGGGCCTTAGTCTCAGTATCGCTATTCTATTGGGGACTTTTATTGGTATAAAGTTGGCCGGAGCCATCGGGATAGATGCCGACCGGGTTCTGGATCTGGCAATTGTTTTAGTTGTGGGCGGTGTAGTCGGGGCCCGGCTTTTCTATGTTTTTATCTACGAACCGGCTTATTACTTTAGGGAGCCTCTGCAGATTTTGGCCCTCTGGAACGGCGGTATGGTTTATTACGGGGCCCTGATTGGAGGATTTATTACCGGTACATTGTATGTGGTGAGAAAAAGGCTGCCCTTTTGGAAGTTTTCTGATGTTGTGGCGCCCCCGCTGGCTTTGGGCTACGGTATTGTCCGCATCGGTTGTTTTTTAAACGGCTGCTGTTACGGGACGCCGACCCAGTCTTTCCTCGGCGTAATTTTCCGCTACTCCGGTGGAACTGCCTGCCCAGACCCGGTACCCCGTTATCCTACCCAGATTTTCTCTTCTTTACTGGGTTTCCTCCTATTCGGCCTACTGATGTACTTATCGAAAAAGAAGAGGTTTGATGGCCAGGTATTTTTGACATTTTTGATTTTGTACTCCATCGGGCGCATAATCGTAGAGTACTTCCGCGAAAATCTCATCGTTTTTGGAAACATAACTGTTTCACAGCTCGTCAGTGTTTTAATCATTATTCCGGCTGTCGTATTTTATTTGGTACGGGGCCGGGAGGCCAAAAACTAAGCCCTTTCCGCACATTTATTCTTCTTATTCAACCGCCTGGCCAACTGGAAATTTAATGGAATTTTTAAGTTTAGGCAGGATTTTAGTAAAGCCCTGTGGAATTAATTAAAAATTTTCCCAACCGTATTCTTATTTTTTATTGATGTTATTTATTAATCGCTAAGAGAAAAGGGGAGACATTGATGTTTAATCCGGAAATCGAGACAATGCCAAGAGAACAACTGCGGCAGCTGCAATTTGAAAGGTTGAAGAAAACTGTTGAACTGGTATATGAAAATGTCCCGTTTTACAAGCAAACATTTAAGGAAAAAGGCCTCCAGCCAGGAGACCTGAAATCCCTGGATGACCTTAAACTGCTGCCGTTTACTGTTAAACAGGATTTGCGCGATAATTACCCCTTTGCTTTATTCGCTGTGCCAATGTCGGAAGTGGTAAGAGTGCACGCATCTTCCGGGACCACCGGTAAACCTACAGTTGTGGGTTACACCCAGAACGATATAGATATCTGGGCAGAACTTATCGCCCGATGTGTGGCCATGGCAGGGGGCGGAAAGGGTGATGTCATCCAGGTAGCATACGGATACGGGCTGTTTACAGGCGGGCTTGGTCTGCATTACGGCGCCGAGCGGCTGGGGGCCACCGTTATTCCAATCTCCGGCGGCAATACCAGGCGGCAGTTAATGCTGATGAAGGACTTTGGCACAACTATTTTATGCTGTACACCCTCATACGCCCTGTTCCTTGGGGAAGAAGCCGCGGAGGAAGGGATAGACCTGATCAACGGTCAAATAAAGGCTGGGATTTTTGGCGCCGAGCCTTGGTCCGAGAACATGCGTAAAGAACTGGAAAAAGTAATGGGCATTAAGGCTTACAACATTTATGGGCTAAGTGAAATAATGGGACCCGGTGTTTCGATGGAATGCGAGTGCCAGTGTGGGATGCATATAATGGAAGACTGTTTTATTCCAGAAATAATTGACCCGGAAACAGGTGAAACCCTGCCATATGGCTCAAAGGGGGAACTTGTTTTTACAACTATTGCCAAGGAGGCTTTTCCCCTTATCAGATACAGGACGAGAGACATTTCAGTCCTTAGGGAGGAAAAATGCGGGTGTGGCCGGACCTTTGTCAGGATGGAAAGGGTCATGGGACGTACTGATGATATGTTGATTATCCGGGGGGTTAACGTTTTTCCCTCCCAAATCGAAAGTGTTTTATTAGAAATCGGTGAGACCGAACCTCACTATTTACTGGTAGTTGACAGGCAGGGCAACCTGGACAATCTGGAGGTTTGGGTCGAAGTTTCTGAAAAGATGTTTTCCGATGAGGTCCGTAAACTTGAGGAACTGGAGAAAAAGCTCCGCCACGAGATTGCAAGTGTACTGGGTATTTCAGCCAAGATTAAACTGGTAGAGCCAAAAACTATTCCCCGGAGTGAGGGAAAAGCGAAGCGGGTTATAGACAAGAGGGAGTTATAAAAGAAAATATATTGTCAGCACAAAGTGACAAAATGTAACCTGAAAAGGGAGGAAAAGTCATGAAAGTACAACAGATTTCCGTTTTTCTGGAGAATAAATCCGGAAGACTGGCCACTTTAACTGATGTTTTGGGTAAAGCCGGGATTAACATCAGGGCTTTATCAATTGCCGACACCTCTGATTTTGGTATTCTCAGGTTAATCGTGAACCAGCCGGAAGAGGCTTTTAGAATTCTTAAAGAGGCCGGTTTTACCGCCAGCCTGACTGATATCATAGCCGTAGAAGTTAAAGACGAGCCGGGTGGATTGGCGGCTATCCTTAAAATCCTTGAATCAGCCGGGATTAATATAGAATACCTTTACGCTTTTCTTGAGAAGTCCTCCAATGATGCTCTGGTTGTGTTCCGGGTTGAACAGATTGAAGACGCCATCAACTTACTTACGAAAAATAATGTCAATTTATTAAAAGGCGCCGAAGTCTATAAGTTATAGGACTTAATATGGATACCGGAAGAGCCTCGTTGTTTTGAGTTACGCTTTATGGTATGATGAAATAAACAACTGCCCGGGAAGGGGTGATGCTCTTGAGAAAAAACCTGCCATTGTTAGCTTTAGTTGTATTCGTGGCACTGGTTATTGGCGGTTACCTTGGGTTTACTTCCTTGACTAAAGAAAAGTCTCCACCTGCGGTCGGAGATGTCAAAGTACCGCCTCCCAAAATTACGGGAGACGACAGTTCTTCAAACCAGCAGTTAAACAGCCAAAATGGAGAAAAAAAAGTATCTCCGCAAATTATCGAAGAAACCAATGTACCTAACGCTGATCCTAAATCCGGAGAGAGAATTGTATGGGGAGAAATAAAAGCAGTAGATGTGGACAAGCGGATTTTAACGATTGATCAGCAGATGGACGATAACAGTATCGAGATTAGCCCCAACGTCGCCGTAAATAAAGACGCTATTATCCGGACCAAAGCGGAATTGATTTCTCTAATCCAGGTCAAAGCCGGTGACAATGTTGGAATAATAATAACAAAAGAGAGACAGGCCAGAGCAGTACTGGTTAACTATTGATGAAAAGCGCCCGGTTCGGGGCGCTTTAATTTTTATACTAAAGTTGTCGGTGAAAAATTTCGATTATTAAAAAAAGGAGGTGAGGTGTGATGGCTGCTTCCACTGTCTTCAGGCAGCTGCTGGGAGTTTTGTTCGGTGCATTCGCCTGGTGGTACTATTACACAGTGGAACCTATGGTTTTCTATCCGCAGTGGGTAAGTATAATTGCTGCAGCTTTTGTCATAACTCTTGTTGTAACAATTATTTCAAAAAACGTCCTGATAGGCGCTGTAGTGAGTACCGTGGTTTACGTGGTTTACGGTCCGGAACTTACCTGGTCGGTAAACCAACTTATTCCGTTATACGGTGGAGTAATCGCGGCTGGTGCAGTATGGAAAATTGTATAAAGGACAAGTCAGGCTTGGACGTAATGTCTGGGCTTTTTTTTCGCCTGACCGGGTTTTCTTTTATCTTAAAATAAAATATAATGGTAATGTGCGTTATGCAGACTAGGCTGCAGAGACTATTTTCAACAAGAAGGTATGGTGATGGCAGATGTCAGAGGAGATTACAGAGAACCCGCCAGATGCCTGGCAGAGGGCATGGAGTGTGATTAAGGATATATTACAGGTAGTGGTATGTGCCATCGTTTTGACAATTGTTATCCGGAGTTTCGTTTTTGAGACCCGGGCTATTCCGTCTCCTTCAATGGTTCCGACCCTGCAAATAGGTGATAGGCTTTTTATTGATAAGATAGTTTTTAAATTTAAGCCATTAAAACATAAAGACATTGCAACCTTTGTGCCTCCACCCGAAGCCCAGGCTGCCGGAGATATTAAAGCAGGTCTATGGATCAAGCGGATCATCGGGATTTCCGGGGATACTGTCGAGGTCGCCGGGGGTCGGGTTATGCTAAACGACCAGCCCCTTTCAGAATCATATATTGCCGAAAAGCCCAGTTATGATTTCGGGCCCGTTACCGTTCCTGAGGGTTCAGTTTTTGTGATGGGAGATAACCGCAATAACAGCAACGACAGTCACTATTGGGGCTTCCTTCCGACAAAGAATATAACAGGAAGAGCATTCTTCAGGTATTGGCCGATAAACAGGATAGGTCCTATCGACAAAAAGTTCCCCTAAAAGAAATCCCGTCTTTCCGAATATCGGGGGCGGGTTTTTCATAAATACCCAAAGAAAGGAAGTATTCAATGATGAAAAAGAAACTAAGAAAAGAGATTATCGCCGTCCGGATGAATCAACCGGATGAGATTGCCGCCGAAAAAAGCAGCCGTGTTGCCGAAAAAGTCAAGGGGCTGCCCGAGTTTCAAAAAGCCCGGCTGATTATGTTTTACCTCGATTTTAGAAAAGAAGTTGCCACAGGAGAACTTATCAAATACTGTCTGGAAAACGGCAAAAGGGTTGTCATTCCAATTACCGATACTAAAAATACGAGGCTTATTCCCTCCGAAATCATCGATTTTCCGGATGACCTGACTTCCGGCACATGGGGTATTTTGGAGCCTAAACCCGAGCGGGTTAGGCCTGTTGAACCCAGTGAATTAGATTTTGTCATCGTCCCCGGGGTATCGTTTGATGACCGGGGAAACAGGCTGGGTTACGGGGGCGGTTTCTATGACCGTTTTCTCAGGCAAACAAGACCGGATACTGTTTTTGCGGCCTTGGCCTTTGAACTGCAGATAAGGGATAATGTTTGGCCGGAAGAACATGACTACCCGGTGCATTATGTAATAACAGAAGAGCGGGTCATAAAGTGCAGGTAATTAGAGGAAAAGAAAAGTTGCAAAAATCAGAATTTTATAGAAGGAAAATGATATATAAAAAGCGAATAAAGAAAGAAGTTTTGGCTGTCTGAAAAAAGTTGTCGAATTACTGATCTTAAAGTATTGATTCAAAGTAATTATGAGAGGAGGGAAAGTAAATGAGTTGCTGCTGTGAAAAGAAAGACCCTAATCAGGAGGCAGTGGACGCAGTATTGGCCAAATATAAAGGAACGAAAGGGGCTTTAATTCCTGTGCTCCAACAATGCCAGGACATTTATGGGTACATGCCTAAAGAGTGTATGGCGCAGATTTCCAAGGGGTTAAACATTCCCTTGAGTGAGATATTTGGCGTGGTCACCTTCTATGCCCAATTTCATTTAAATCCGAGGGGCCGCAACATTATCCGTTGCTGTTTGGGTACTGCTTGCCACGTCCGTGGTGGGGCCAAAATCTTTGAACGCGTCCAAAAAGTAACTGGAGTTAAAGACGGGGAAACGACCGAAGACTTACGCTATACTCTGGAGTCTGTGGCCTGTATAGGGGCCTGCGGTTTGGCGCCGGTTATCATGGTTAATGATGATACTCACGGCCGGTTGACCCCGGATAAGATTCCCGATATATTAGCTCAATACGAGTAGAAGGGGGGTTAAAGATGAATTCCTTAGCGGAAAAAAGAAAAACATATCAGGACCAATTGGCTGCCAAGGCCAAGAAAACAGTTATTGTTGTAGGTTTGGGTACCTGTGGGATAGCGGCCGGAGGAGAAAAAATATGGAGCGCTATCAAAGGTGAAATAAACAACAAAAAGCTTGACATAGAAATGGTTTATTCCGGATGTGTCGGAATGTGCTATAAGGAACCGATTATTGAGGTTCACAAACCAGGCATGCCCAGGGTTATTTATGGCGACGTAAACCCTGAAAATGCTCTGCAAATATTACAGGACCATGCGGTGAACGGCAAGGTAGTTAACGACCTGGCAGTTGCCCAGGATCCAAAAGAAGGGGCAGCTAAACTGCCGGATGTACCGGTACTTAACGAATTACCGTTCTATAAAAAGCAGGTCAAGACAGCTATTGCTAAGTGTGGGGTGATTAACCCTGATAGCATTGAAGAGTATATCGCCTTTGGCGGTTACGAAGCCTTGGAAAAAGTACTCACCGGCATGAGCCAGGTCGAAGTTATTGATGAAGTCAAGAAATCAGGCCTTAGGGGCCGTGGCGGTGGCGGGTTCTCTACCGGGTTAAAGTGGGAATTTGCCAATAAAGCTCAAGGCGATAAGAAATATGTAGTTTGTAATGCTGACGAAGGGGATCCCGGTGCCTTTATGGACCGGAGTGTCCTGGAGGGAGACCCTCATGCTGTTCTGGAAGGAATGGCTATTTGTGGTTATTCTATCGGAGCTGACGAAGGTTATATTTACTGCCGGGCTGAGTATCCGCTGGCTATCAAGAGGCTGGAAACTGCCATTGCCCGGGGTGAGGAAGCAGGACTCTTAGGGAAGAACATTTTGGGTACAGGTTTCAACTTTAAACTCAAAATTAAAGCCGGCGCCGGCGCCTTTGTCTGTGGTGAGGAAACTGCCCTGATTAATTCTATCGAAGGCAAACGCGGTATGCCCAGGGTTCGTCCTCCCTTCCCGGCCCAATCTGGGCTGTGGGCTAAACCGACAAACAATAACAATGTGGAGACATATGCCAATATTCCAAATATCATCAGGCAAGGCTCCAGTTGGTTTGCCAGCATGGGAACAGAAAAGAGTAAGGGCTCAAAGGTCTTTGCCTTAACCGGTAAAGTTAACCGGACCGGTTTGGCCGAAGTGCCTGTAGGGATTACCATCAGGGAAATTATTTTTGAAATTGCCGGTGGGATTCAGGATAATAAAAAGTTTAAGGCTGTGCAAATAGGTGGGCCATCCGGCGGCTGTATTCCGGAAGAACATCTGGATACTCCGGTGGATTATGATTCTTTGATTGCTCTTGGAGCAATGATGGGTTCCGGCGGTTTGGTAGTCATGGATGAGACAACCTGTATGGTTGACGTAGCCCGTTTCTTCCTAAACTTCACCAAAAATGAATCCTGCGGCAAGTGCACGCCCTGCCGGGAAGGCACCAAGCGGATGTTGGAGATTTTGGAAACAATCTGTGCCGGCAAAGGCAAACCTGAAGACATTACTACATTAGAACGGCTGAGTACTGTGATCAAGTCTACAGCTCTCTGTGGCTTGGGACAGACTGCCCCCAACCCTGTGTTGGCAACTTTGAAATATTTCCGCAGCGAATACGAAGACCATATTTTTAATAAGAAATGTCCGGCCGGTGTTTGTAACGCTTTATTGGAGTATAAAATTGATGCTGAGAAGTGTAAAGGCTGCGGGTCATGTAAAAAGGTGTGTCCGGTGGAAGCTATTTCCGGAGAGAAGAAGCAGCCTCATGAAATCGATACCAGTAAATGTATTAAGTGCGGAAGCTGTATTGAGAAGTGCAAGCTTGACGCTATCATTAGAGGCTAAAAAAGGGTTAACCTTCTGGTTTGCCAACTGAAAAGAGGTGAAAAAGTTGTCAAATGTAAATTTGACTATCAATGGCCAAAAGGTGTCAGTCCCAGCGGGGATAACTATTCAGGAAGCTGCGGAACAAATCGGGGCCTTCATCCCCACCTTCTGTTTCGACAAGGACCTGACGGCGCCCGGCGCATGCCGGATCTGCGTGGTGGAAGTTGCCGGGATGCGCAATTTGCCGGCTTCGTGTGTTACCGCTGTAGCTGAGGGCATGGTTGTCCAGACCGAATCACCTGTCGTAGTAGAAGCAAGAAAGATGATTCTTGAATTATTAGTGGCCAACCACCCGCTTGATTGTATGACCTGTGAAAAGGGCGGCAACTGCAGGCTCCAGGATTACGCTTACCGGTATGGGGTTACAGGCGGCGCTTTTGTGGGTGAGAAACACGAGTACCTGCCTGATAGTACTAACCCGTATGTTTACCGGGATTTAAACAAGTGCATCCTTTGCGGGAAATGTGTAGCCACCTGTAATGCGGTAAGCGAACGCGGCGTTATTAACTTTGCTTTCCGCGGTTTTAACACCCGTATCGCTACCTTCATGGATGCCGACCTGAAGGATTCGGAATGTGTATACTGCAATCGCTGTGTAGCCGTTTGCCCTGTCGGGGCCTTGGTTGACAAGAACATGATGGGCAAGGGTCGGATTTGGGATTTGGAACAGAAACAGGTTACCTGTACCTTCTGTGAATCAGGATGTAACTTTAATGTGAATTACAGAGACGGGAAAGTAGTAGGGGTAACAGCGGCCAATGCCGCCGCGGGAAGGCCTTTATGCCTGAAAGGACGCCTGGGTATTAATTTCATGCAAAACCCGGATTGTATAGAAAAACCTTTGCTCAAAAAAGACGGGGAATTTGTGGCAGTTACCTGGGAAGAAGCTTTGGGAATTGCCCCCATCCTGGAAAAACTTAAGGTTATAAACAAATAACAAATGATAGACAGGTGAGGAACTAGATTTATGTAAAGGAGGGATAATATTTGGCTGACGTAACCCTTTCAATAGACGGTCAAAAGGTTACTGTTCCGGCAGGCATGACTGTTTTGGAAGCTGCTGAAAAAATCGGGGCTTTTATCCCAACTCTTTGCCATGACCCGGAACTTTCTAAGCCGGGAGCATGTCGGATTTGTGTAGTCGAAATAGACGGTATGCGAAACCTGCCCGCTTCCTGTGTCACCGCGGCCACTGAGGGAATGGTGGTCCATACGGCTTCACCGGCGGTAGTTGAAGCCCGCAAGACTATCATCGAGCTCCTCCTGGCCAGTCATGTGGAAGACTGTATGACCTGCCAGAAATTTGGCAATTGTAAACTGGCCGACTACGCTTATTATTATGGAGTCAAAAAATCAAGTTTTGTTGGCGAACAGCATGCCGCCCCAGTTGACGATTCCAGCGCAGTTATAGTTAGAGATACCAATAAATGCGTTCTTTGCGGTAAATGTGTGCGTGTTTGCGATGAGATTCAGGGCCGCCACGTTTTGGATTTCATGCATCGCGGCTTTAACACCATTGTAGGCCCCGCTTTTAATGATGGGATGGGTGAATCGGTGTGTGTAGGCTGCGGCAGTTGTGTAGCCGTTTGTCCTGTCGGAGCTTTAACGGAAAAGAATATGCAGGGTAAAGGGCGCTCATGGGAAGTTACCAAGGTTAAGACGACCTGTCCTTACTGTGGCTGCGGGTGTAACTTTGACTTGAATGTCAAAAACGGTAAAGTTATCGGTGTGACCTCCAATCCCACCAGTGAGGTAAATGGCCGCCACCTTTGTGTCAAAGGGCGGTTCGGGTATGACTTTATCCATAGTTCTGACCGGCTGACCAAACCCCTGATTAAAAAAGACGGCGATTTTGTGGAAGTCTCCTGGGATGAGGCCCTAAGCTATGTTGTTTCCCGGTTTAAGGAGATTAAAGCAAAAGATGGCAGTGACGCTATGGCTGTATTGACCTCAGCCCGCTGTACCAATGAGGAAAATTACCTGATGAATAAAGTGGCGCGGGTGGCCTTTGAGACAAACAACATAGACCACTGCGCCCGTCTCTGACACTCCGCTACCGTTGCCGGTCTGGCAACTACATTTGGCAGTGGAGCAATGACCAACTCTATCGGTGAGGTCAAAGAATGTGACTACCTTTTTGTAATTGGTTCCAACACCACCGAGACTCACCCCATTATCGCCGTTGAAATGAAGAAGGCTGTTCGGAATGGGGCGACTCTGGTGGTAGTTGATCCCAGGAAAACCGAATTAGCCGAATTGGCTAATTTCCATGTTCCTCTGAAACCGGGCGCCAACATTCCTCTTCTCAATACCATGTGTAATGTAATTATCGAAGAAAAGTTGTATAATCAGGAATTTGTGGCCAACCGCACCGAAGGTTTTGAGGAATTGAAAGCAGCTGTGAAAAACTTTACCCCTGAAAGCTATGCCGGCATAATCGGTGTTCCGGCAGACACTATCAGGGAAATTGCCCGTGGTTTTGCCAAGGCTAAGAGCGCCGCTATATTCTATACGATGGGCATCACTCAGCATACTACCGGTACTCACAATGTTATGGCCTGTGCCAACCTGTCTATGCTGACCGGTCAAATCGGCAAACCAAGCAGTGGGGTTAACCCTCTGCGCGGTCAGAACAATGTCCAGGGCGCCTGCGATGTGGGCGGCCTGCCGAATGTCTTCCCTGGGTACCAGGCGGTTGCAGACAAGGCTAATAGCGAAAAGTTCTCCAAGGCTTGGGGTGTCAAGCAATCTGAGAAAATCGGCCTGACAGTTGGGGAAATGATGGATGCAGCTCACCACGGTGATTTAAAGGCCCTATATATCCTAGGAGAGAATCCGATGCTCAGTGACCCTGACATCACACACGTTGAGCATGCTCTCAGTAAGCTGGACTTCCTGGTTGTCCAGGACCTGTTCCTAACCGAGACGGCGATGCTTGCTGATGTAGTTCTGCCTGGGGCCAGCTTTGCCGAAAAAGACGGCACCTTCAGCAACACTGAGCGCCGCGTACAGCTTGTTCGCAAAGCAGTTGAGCCTGTGGCAGGTAAAGCAGACTGGGAGGTTATCGCTGAAATCCTTACAAGGATGGGATATCCCCATGAATACGCTACTGCCTCAGATATATTTGACGAGGTTTCCAAGGTTACCCCGCAGTATAGCGGCATGTCCTTTGCCCGCCTTGAGCAGGGAAGCCTGCAGTGGCCCTGCCCGACTCCTGACCATGCGGGGACGAAATACCTGCACCAGGGCAAATTCTCCCGCGGCTTAGGTAAGTTTATAGCCGTAGACTTTAAGGCTCCGGCGGAACTTCCTGATGCTGAATATCCGTTTGTGCTTAATACAGGCCGTCGCCTGTATCATTACCACACAGGGACAATGACCCGCAGGACAAAGGGGCTGAGCGGTATTTACGGGGAGGAATCAATAGAAATAAACCCGGCAGATGCCTGCAAACTTAGCATTAGTGAAGGTGACCTGTTGAAGGTCAGCTCTCGCCGCGGGTCAATCAACGTTAAAGCCAACGTAACAGACAGGGTGCCTGCGGGCATGGTGTTTACTTCATTCCATTTCGCTGAAACGGCTGTAAACTTCCTTACTAACTCCGCCCGTGACCCAATCGCCAAGATACCCGAACTTAAGGTGTGTGCGGTTAAGGTGGAAAAGGCCAGCTAAAAAAAATAAGAAAAAGCCTGCCGGTTAAGAAGTGTTCAGCTTCAGCCGGCGGGCTTTTTGTCTTGCGAGGATTAACCGGGCTTTGCCCGGTTTTTTTTGCATGAAATCACCTTTTCCTGCGTAACCCTTTACGGAGGGGGTGATTTATTGATTTGGTTTTTAAAAAAGAGAACATTGTGGTTTTTGCTCACGGTACTTGTTTTACTTGTAGGAAGCCTGGCGATAAAAACCTTCCGGTTAACTCCCGTTTCCGCGGAGGAATTTAATTACCGAGTTTTCGTAGCGGGCCTCGGCACTGTCGACGGGAAGTGGGCCGGTAGTACAGGAATAGCCCTCATCGGTCTGGAAACAAGGCCTGCATCTGAGCAGGACAGGGAGCTGAAGGTAGTGGACCTGCTGATTACAAACAATAGTTCAACAAACCTGATGTTTGATTCTGATATCAGTTTGGTCGACAGCCACGGAAACCGTTTCGGGCTTGAAGCTCAAGATCAGCCGGAGGTTGTGATCAAACCGGGCGCGATGTCCCAGGGAACGGTTATTATCGATGTCCCCAAAGGTGTTCCGGATAACGAATGGTTGTTGGAAATCAAGGGAGGCAGCCTGCTGGAAGGGATGATTCTGCCACTGCGGGTAAACAAGGTGGTAAGTTGTGAGTGATGAAAAAAAGAAAAATTAAATAGCCGCGGATGACGCGGATAAACGCGGATTAGAACGACGCGGATAAAACCTATTTACGAATGTTTCACTGTGGGGCGCGATTTAGTATTGTTTTTAATCGACTAAGGACGCCGCGTGGTTAGCGAGGACTTTCCTGACGTGTTGTCAAATATAAAAGGTTTCGCCTTATTTTGAGGTGGAACCTTAATTTATTTTGGGCCGGAAGTCTGCATTATAACCCATGAAGTCGGTATTTCGACCCGCGAAGTCGGTATTTCATGGGAGATTTCAGGTGTCACATGAGAGGTGTCAGTCTTTGGGCTGCGTGTCATGGATAAAAAGAAGACGCGAGGGCGCGGGGAAAAACAAAAAAAATTTACCAGGGCACAGAGAAAAGGCGGAGGACACAGAGAGAAATCAATAACCCATACTGGCTTCTTTCGTCCCTAGCAAGAGATATTTTAAAAACATTAAATAGCCGCGGATGTCGCGGATTACGCGGATAAGAACGACGTGGATAAAACATAATAAAACTTCTGTTAAATTGAAGAATGAAAGACAGTGATATCGCATACTATAGGCTTTCTACTGAAAAAAGGCTCGGCTTTTTCAAGCGGGGCCTTATTTTTTTTGGCTGCATTACTAGCAACTGTCAACTGTCAACTTTTGCAGAGGTGGAACCTTAATTTATTTTGGGCTGGAAGTCCGCATTATAACCCATGAAGTCTGCATTTGGACCCGCGAAGTCGGTATTTCATGCCAAGAGTGGCCGATTTTGGGCGATTTGGCGGTGTTGGGCAGTGGTGGAAATGGCAGGAAAAAGCTGATTTTTGTAGAAGTGTAGGGGTGTTTGGGGAGTGGATGTAATAGTATAGTGCAATATTAAAGTGTTAGCCTACTGGACCTCCACCAGTGTGACAGGCATAACGAAGGAATGTAAGGGGCCGATAAATGGCACCCCATGAGATATGCGAGGTTTGCCACAGAGAATTGTGGTGGAGGGTTTTATCCGCAAAGTGATATTTAAAGCTGCCAGGGAAAAACGGCAGATATTTTGCTTTGCGGAGAGAGGCGAGAATTCAACCGCAATGCATGCAAAAAAAATGACGACGGAATGAGCGTCATCATCTAAGGTGTAAGAGTTTT
>PGZN01000097.1 GCA_002840165.1 Firmicutes bacterium HGW-Firmicutes-8 | reverse complement strand
CACCGCAACCACAGGCATACTATGGCATGTCAAACATACTGTGACACATCGATGAATCTATTCGTCCCCCAGTCTGATGGTGGCCGAAGGCCACCGAACACTTAGGCTATAGTCGCCCTAGCATGGCCTTAGCATGGCCCCAGTACCGACCCAGAGGTAGAAAAATGGCAGCTGGCTAGGCGTACGGGTTGGCGCAACCACAGGTGTACCTGATGTACTCCGAGGATTGCGCCAACCCGCACAACAACGCCAGATGCCATTTTTCTCTACATGCACAGTTCCACTGAATCTTAAATATTCACAGTGCAGGAGTATTTCTGGCCTGCAACCGAAACATAAACCAACTTCGAAGTCTCACCTTCACTGACACCAAAACTGACAGCACCATATTCTCTTGAGGTCCCGTCACTTAAGATAACATAGACTTCACCCCGGTATAGTCCGGCAAATTGGAGGTTAGGATTGATATTTTTCACTTCAACTCCCACCACATCAGCGGGTTTCTCTACAGAAACTGCTGTTTCAGCCTCTCCTGTAAATGTTACCCCACCCTTACCGGCGGTCATCGTAATCTTGTATTGCACTGTTACTGTTGCCTGTGCCGTGACTTCGGCTGTGGAAACATAATACCCATCCTCGTTTAAAACTGTCTCGATTTTGGTGGCTCCGATCCACTCATCGGTGTAAGCAGAGCCCTGTTTTAAAGTAACAGCTGTTAAAGTAACGATTTCCCCGGGCTTGACTGTGGCAGCCGAACTTGTCAGGGAAACACTGGCTTCTTTAGGGGAAGGCACAGCAATTGAATTCGCTGATATGCCAACCAGCATTAACAGGGTCAAAATAACGATAAGCAGCTTTTTCATGATTGTTCTCCTCTCTAGATATTTACGTATTAAAGGCCGGTTACACTATTAACTCCATACAACCCAAGTGTCCAATTACGGATTGTACTTCATCGTTTCCTATTCAGTTGTCGGTTATTTCCATAAACTAATTTTTTCTGACGATATCCCCCCTAACCCGAGGGAAAACAGGCGAACCCAGTTTCCCCGCATTAAACTTGTTGGTTTAAGTAGTGCTATATATTAAATTACGACAATTACGGTCTTTTTAAGGGGACAAGTGCATAAAAAATCCAGATTAACCCATCCAATTAAATATCAAAAACCCCTGCTTGCCGACTCGCAAGCAGCTTGGTCTCTACATAAGAAACCAGGTAACCTCCTGTAGTTTTCTTGATTGAAAATCGCAACCGCCGGAGCCACGGAGTATTGGGGATTTCCCATTTTGTCGACAAATAAATATATAAAATGATGTAATATTAATAGAACTATCCGTAAAACATATTACCGTAAATAATTAAAGGGAGGTATAAAGATGCGCGATTTGACACCGGTTGAAATGTCATCACTAAGAGAATTGCTAACTATGGAAACTACAGGTTTAATTAGTATGAAAACTATGCAGCCTCTTATCTCAGATGACAAACTAAAAACTGCCTGTAATGCAGGGATACAGGCAGGAGAAGGAAGAATTAGAGCAATTCAACAGTTTATTCAAGAAAACGGAATTATGTCTATAGGGGGGGTACAATAATGGGTATGATAAAAAATTTATTTGGTGATGATTCACTTACTGACGATAAGTACATTGCCTTAAATTTGCTTGGCAGTGGAAAGGCATCTGCTGCTGCTTATTTAGCTGCAACTTTAGAATCAGCGACTCCTGAGATTCGCCATCTCTACTCTAATTTCTGTACCCAATTAACTCAGTCTCACGAAGCACTAACTGCATTAGCAATTGACAGAGGCTGGTACTCTGCTTACGGAGAACCAAAGACGACTCTTAAAGAAGTTGTCCATGATTCAATGAAAATAATACAGCCTCACGCATAAATCAATAAGTTCACAACCTAACCCACCATTTGGTGGGTTTTAAATTTGCCGATGTAACTAGTCAGAATAAATACTTTAATGTACAATAAAACAATAAGTTTTATTGGAGGCAAAAATGAATTTTAAAGTAGTTTTATTTGATCTAGATGGGACTTTAGTGAATTCCGTGCCTTTAATTAGAAAGGCCTTTAAGAATGTTTTTAGCGAAATGGGCATTCAGTGGACTGAAGATAATATGAGGCATCTGGCCAGTCTCCCTCTTAAAGAAAACGCAAAAAGCTATGCAGAAAACAGACAACAACAATTTCTAACATCCTATATGAATCACTATATAAGTGAACATAACAACCTGATGAAAATGTTTCCCAGTACCAAGGAAATGTTGGAATTGTTAAAAAGCCATGGATGCCGCCTAGGAATTGTAACTTCTAAAACTCGTTTGGGTACAATGGCCTGTGTAAATTTTCTCGGAATAACGGATCTAATAGATGTAATTATTACCGATGATGATGCAGCTCATCATAAACCACATCCGGAACCTTTGATTAAAGCGCTGGAATTATTATCAGCAGCTGCGGCTTCCACCATTTACATAGGTGACAGTCCCCTGGATATAATTGCCGCCAAAAGTGCCGGAATTCAAGCAGCGTACGTCATTTGGGGTGTCGGCAACAGCGAAGATATACACCAACATAAACCTGACTACATTCTTGAAAACTGGGACCAATTAATCGAGCTAGTTATGGCCGGCTAAGTGCAAAGCAAGGCGCCCGCCCCACCGCAGCCACGAACGTCCTAAGGCCCGCCACTGAATCCCCCATCCCCTCACCCGTGACGGTGGCCGAAGGCCACCCAACGCTTAGACTATAGCCGCCCTAGCATGGCCCCAGTACCGACCCAGAGGTAGAAAAATGGCAGCTGGCTAGGCGCCGACCCCACCGCAACCACAGGCATACTATGGCATGTCAAACATAC
>PGZN01000096.1 GCA_002840165.1 Firmicutes bacterium HGW-Firmicutes-8 | reverse complement strand
TTTCGGGCGTCAGGATTATTTAGCTTGAGTTTGCTTCAGCGCCTTCTTTTCCGTGCGGCAAGAACAGCCAGCGCAGCGCCTACTGCAATCACAAACTCAAATCCCGGGAGCCCGAGGAATCCCTTCTTCGCATCCTCCGCTTTCATGACCCGCACGTTCACGCTCTGGTTGCAGCTGAGGCCCGGGGTCTCAGACCGCACGAGAACGTTGAAAGTACCTGTTTCGTCCGGCTTGAAGGATATCGTTTCCGTCACCTGTCCCAACTCCGGAATTTCTACATCCTTTGTCCAGTTGCCGAGCCCGGGTATGTTTGTTGCCGTAATCTTTATTTTCATGGCGCATCCGGGGTCAACGTCCCCGTCGTAGTTGGTGGTCAAGCTGGTGACGGTGATTGTCATCGTCCCGCTCTTGCCCAGGATGCAGGAGCCGCCGCTTGCGCTCATCATATATCCGCGCGAGCCGTATGCAATACCGTAAAAGTCCTGTCCGCTGTAAAGCATCGCCGCTGTGGTATATGCCGTTATTGAAGCGTTGCCTGTATCCGAATTCTGTATGTGCGCCACCCGGTAATGGTAGGCCGGCGGCGCAGGGTCAAACTGATACGTCCATACCTTGCCGAGGTTCGAAATTACGAATAGGTCTCCCGGAGAAGTAGCGTATGCGGTCCCAACTGACCCGCCGTCGAAATCCTCAACTATCACGTCGGTCGTGCCACTGTAGAAATAAGGAATCTCGTAGTTCGGCTTGTAATCTTCTATCTTGCACTTGTGGTCGCTCACAGGCACGGCGAAGGCGTAGGCAGCCGCAGGCACTTTTTCAAGGAAAAGATCGGATGAAACGTATCCTGCGAGTATTGCGATTCCTCCGGTTGCGTTTCCTATCAGGTCCTTGCCCTTCACTATGAGCGACATTCGCCCGTCGCTTCCCGTCATTCCGGTAGAAAGAACCTTGCTGTCTATGCTTGTCGTTCCCGGAATGCTTGGAGCGCCCGGCGCAATCGGCTTTATGATGAACCGGGAAATCGTGGCTGTCTTGTTCGCAACGCCCGCATTAAAGGAAATAACTATGCTGTCGTCAAGCCCTACAGGCGAGGACAAAACAGGCATGAATTCTCCTATATGTGGAAGGCCGGACGATGCGTCCTGATAGTCCCGAATAGCGGTTTCAGGCAGCATTATCGGCATCACGGACGTGGCGAGTGAAGCGCCCCCAATGGTCACTGTGAAAACGTCCGTGCCCCTCAGCCTATTCGGTATATAAGGATCCATGCCAGTTTCTTCGGTGATGTTTACCGTTATCATGTGGGTTCCCATGGATGCTATCGGATTGTCCGTATTCCGTTCTCCGTCAAGGTCGAACGTGAGCGTAAACTTCTTTCCGTCGTGGTCTTTAACGGCGGCGATTATGTTTCCTGAAGGATTCTGCATGTATGCCGAAACAGAATACGACCGCGCGGCGTCTATCGGCGTGCCGTCGCTCTTGGTTATCAGCACAGTCATGTTCAGCCAGCACCCAAGGCACATCTGGTAGTCCTTTGCCGCAAGCGTGTCGTTGGCTGCGCCTGGCACGTCCGGTGGTATTGGGCCCAGTATGTTTCCGATTATATTGGAAGCAGCGTCCGCTTTCCATGATTCGACGCCGTAGACGCAGTACATGCTCACTATGCTTGACTTCAGGTCGCCGGATGCTGACGCGCTCGGAACTCCCAGCGGCGCCAGCGCAACTATTAATATAGAGGCAAGAACTATTGCTTTCAGACGCATTGCTATCGATGGTATAATGCATATTCGCTATATAATAATAATGCATGTTGCTTCGGCATATGGCGAATATGCCGCCAAAGACGGCGCGCCGTTTCCAGACCAGAATGGTTTTTATGAGAATAACGGATTCGGGAACGTTCCGGATAAATTCGATGCGGGAGTAGCCAAGCCTGGTCAAAGGCGTAAATGTCCTTGGGACGGCGTAAGACCTTGGAGGCGCAAGCCTCTAAGGTCAGCGCTATCCGAAGGATAGCGTAAGATTCAGGGTCTTATCTCGCAGGAGTTCTGGGGTTCAAATCCCTTCTCCCGCATTTCGGCCCATTTTCTTTCTTTTCCAAAGAAAGAAAATTCGCCGGCGGATAAAAGAAAGAAAAACGAGGGTTCGGCAGAGCCGAACCCTCAATGTTTTGCTTTTCCTGAAAAAACACCTCAAAATTGGATGCTTCTTCCGGCGGACTTTTCAACGATTTCCTTGATTTTCATCCTGACCGAGAATTCTGCGCGTTCGTTTTCGTCCATTTTCATCTCGATGTATCGTATGGTTTCCTCGAGGCGCGGTATCATTATGTGCTCAAGGGCGTTTACGCGCCTGCGCGTGAGCGCGATTTCGGAAGCAAGCGCCCGGATGGTATGCTCTATCTCCGCGAGTTTGATTAGTTCCGGCAGAAGCGAGCGCATTCCGGAAACCGCTGCGTCCAGTCTTCCGGGAGTTCCAGCAAGCCCGTAAGCGGGCTTTGGCGGCTCGGACAGGGAAATGCGCGGCAGCCATATCCCGCCGACGTTCTTCACCGTGATGTCTACGAAACTGGACTTTTCGATAATCAGGCTGTTCCCGAACTCTCCTTCTTCCATGGATGCTCGCGCCGCTGCTGCTGTCTTGTAAGAAGCATCGAGGAGTTTTTCCACCTTTTCCCTGTGCACCTTGCTGTCCTTTATTACCCCGAGGAAGCGGCGCATCAGTTCGTCCCTTCTCTGCTTGAGCAACTCGTGCCCGCGCCTTGCGAGTTTCAGGCGCTTGCGAAGTCCGAGCAGTTCCATTCGAGTCGGCTTTACGGCGAGCCTCATTTTTCACACCAGTTTTTACATCATTGGATAAGTCTTGGAGTCCATCTATGCTATTGGTTAAGTCTATCGAGTCTCCCGAGTCTTCCGAAGTCGGAACTCGGAAGTG
>PGZN01000050.1 GCA_002840165.1 Firmicutes bacterium HGW-Firmicutes-8 | reverse complement strand
ATTATGTCGCCCGCCGTTCCGACAAAATGGGGAAACCCCCCCGGACTGCGTCCTCTCCCCAATTTATTACCGGAACCCCGGGCTCTGATTGATATTGGGTAATATTGTCGCCCGCCGTTCCGACAAATTGGGGAAGCCCCTGGTCCCCATTTTATTACCGAAACCCCGGGTTCTGATTGATATTGGGTAATACTGTCGCCCGCCGTTCCGACAAAATGGGGAAACCCCTAGTCCCCAATTTATTACCGGAACCCCGGGCTTTGATTGATATTGGGAAATACTGTCGCCCGCCGTTCCGACAAATTGGGGAAGCCCCTAGTCCCCATTTTATTACCGGAACCCCGGGCTCTGATTGATACCGGGTATTATGTCGCCCGCCGTTCCGACAAAATGGGGAAACCCCTAATGTAAAAAGAAGGAAATGGGATGTTTTGTGTTGAATTTGGCAAAAAGAACAGGGAATTTGTTCCAATGTCTACTAAGTATTCATTAGCTAACCATATTATCAATCTGTTATCAGCAGCATTGCTTCACTCCTCAAGTGGTACGAACATAACCATACTCGGCACGCCCAAATGTCTATAATGGGAAGCTGGAGGCAAATATCATGAAGTTTGAAATACTTTGTATGGATAACAAGGAGTCTGTAAAATCAAAGAAGTTGGAACGTTTGATATTAGCTTTTCAAGCAAATGATACCCTTTGGAGTGAAGAGATAAGTGTAGCCAAATGTTATGCACATTGGTAAGACGACCAAATATTAAACTATGACACGAATAAAAATTTCAAAGGAGGCTCTCAAAAAGTGAATAACCGCATGAATATTCGCGAATCCAATGATACAGATCCCCTGAAAAAAAACGAACGTGATCGGTCTAATTTCGTCCGAGAATTGGTACAATCCCAACACAATAAACCAGTTCAAGCGTCCGCCACGCACATAGTGGCACCGCCTAAACGCATTGTGCAATTCTGGGATGACCTTGATCGATTACCCCTGGATGTTAAGGAGTGCATGGCATCATGGAGAATACTCGAACAGTCAGGATTCGAACTTCAGGTTTTTGACGAAAACTCAACGAGGGAATTTATACGAGTTCATTTGGGTTCAAGATATGAAAAAGCTTTTGACAAGTGCTATCACCCTTCTATGAAGTCAGATTATTTCCGTTACAGCTACATTTATATAATGGGTGGCTTTTATATTGACGCAGACGACATCTATCACGGCGAGAGAATAGATAACCTCTTCATTGATGGAAGGTTGAAACTTCAACCGTTCTGCTACGACATTGTAACTGCTCAGATGGTTCCACCTTCAGTTTTTGTCAATATAGGGGCAGTCAACCTAAACTGGATTTATTACTTCAATACCACGCCTATGATAGCAGGTCCCAATCACCCTATAATAGAGCGTGCACTACGGAACGCGACGGAAGCCCTTGAACAGGAATTAAACGGCGAATTACCTGAAGTCCAAGCAACCACAGGCCCAGGTAATCTCACAAGGTCTATATTTGAGGTAATCAGCGAGGGAAGTTGCCCTGAGGAAACGATAGTGGTTGTGCACGATTGGGAGAAAATTTCTACGAGTAAATGGCCACTCAGTTATCGGAATGATAAGAGAAACTGGAGACTGTCAAATCAGCAAACCTATCGAGCGTCACGGGATACGGAGGAGGAGCAATGAACCTAACGCGCCCATCAATAGCAATTGTCAGAAATATTTTCCGATTCTGGTTGACTCTTCGTCGGTTGCTACCCAATCGAAAGTGTAAAACATTTTCTGTTCAAAGTTCGAGTAAATTCCCCGCAATTGACAAAATCTATGTCATCAACCTTGATCGTGAACAGGCCCGCTGGTCTAAAATGAAGCAAGAGCTTAAGTACATTTTGGACTCATCGGGAGCTGAAATTCTAAAACTCACAGAGCGCTATAGTGCTGTCGATGCCAAACAATTCTCTCATGAGCGAGAGAAGGATGCCGAAATTGATCCGTTTTATACGCTTGGAGATCAACTTTTTGTAGAACCCCAACCCTTAGTTATCCCAACCCGTCTCGAGTTAAATACCCCAATTCGAATGAGTCGAGCGGAGATTGCAGTCGCCCAGTCACATATCAATGTTTGGAAGAAGGTTGCAGCAGGTAATAATGAGAACGTACTTATCCTAGAAGACGATACATGGTTTCATTCCAGTTTTGCCAAACAAATGGATCAGGCATGGACAGAAATTGTAGCAGAAAATAATGTGAAAGGCGGATTCGACGTTCTTTATGTGTCGTATCTTGAAGTGAAACACGGTGCTCCAAAAAGTTTCCTATCAAATAATTTATTCCGACCAGTGCGTGGACTCTGGCATATGTCCGGATATGTTCTATCGCGAAAAGGTGCAGAAAAGCTCCTTCGCCTGCTTCCTTGTCGTGGTCCTATCGACCTCTGGATAAATCATCATTTCGAAGTTTTAGATGTATTTGCGACAAAAAACTCTCTTATAAGCCAACGACGTGACATAACATCTTCAAATTCATATTCTATCCTTCCTGCACTCACTAAAATCGGTGCCATTAATAGCGAAGGAGCATCCTTATTCAATATTCGCCCAATTGAGCATCCTGTGTTTGCATTTGGTCCGGAAGGTTCCGGCCAAACATCGCTTGCGATGGCTTTGTCCATGCTAGGATACAGATGCTGCAGTGATTTTAATAATTTACCCGCTCCTGAGATGGAACGGCTTCTTGCAGGAAAAAAAGATCGGGTTTTTGACGCGTACGTAAACATTGGATCTTTGAAGGCAAAGGTCAAGATACTCCGAAGTCGTTACCCCAAGGCCAAGTTTATTATTACCGCTACAAACGATACTACTGTAAATCACTTAGTCCATAGTCTAGAGGACGATCTTAATGGTGCCGATATCGCTGTACTTCACTTGAATGAATTAAATAAGTGGCATGTCGTTTGCCAGCATCTTAGATGTGCTCCGCCTGCATGCTCTTTCCCGGTACTGAAGGACCTCAGTCAAAGACCAATTCTTGCTGAAATTACCAAACTAGATCATGTTAAAAAATTCAAAATACCCAGACATGATAATTCACCATGGTTAGTTGAATCTCGGAGTTGGTGGAAAGGTATTAATGTTGTCCAACCAAAAGGTGAGCAGAGAGAAAATGAAATGTTAGTTAAGATCTCCGACCGTTTAGAACATCTTGACACCCGCCGCTGGCTATTGAGGAGTGATACTTTCACAGATAATTTAGCGTTATTTTGCCCGTCTAACGTTGAGTTCCGTCCAGGAATCGGGGCAGTATTTTCAGTTAAAAAGGAATCGCTTGGCGTTCGAGACTATTCCGCTGCATCCCTGTGCAGTCTTGATCAATATTTGTTCGGAAAATTCGAAGCAACCATTCAAGCCTCAAATGTGCCGGGTGTAGTCACTGGAATATTCTTACAGCGTAATTCACCGGGACAAGAAATAGATATCGAGATTGCGGGTAATCGATCAAATCGCCTTTTAGTCAATGTTTTCTATAACCCAGGTGACGAAGGAGCAAATTTTGATTACGGTTATAGAGGTGCGCCAACCTATATAGAACTTGGATTTGACGCATCTAAAGAATGCCATCGCTTCACAATTGAATGGAGTCCATGCGAGATCCTATGGTTAGTTGACGATAAGCTAGTACATAGACGTGGGATCTGGGATCCGACACCAATTCCGAATCTTCCAATGACATTCCATATCAACAGTTGGCTAACTCGTTCGATTCAACTTGCTGGGCGAATTAATGACGGACGGCTTCCTGCAATGACAATAGTAGGTGGCATCTCTTTGGAGGCAAATTCCGTTGTTGTTTCTTCCAGACCTGATGAACAACAACAATTACAACTTAGGTAGAGAAATATTAATTCAAGCGAGGTAGAATAATGAAAATATTGTCATTCAATCCGGGCCATGATGGAGCATTCGCTTATATTGAGGATGCACATTTAATTACTTCCATTGAAGCCGAAAAACACTCTCGTTATCGTCACTCACCACTGTCCATTCCAGATATGTTTAGCATTCTCGGCGAACTCAAAGAAGTTCCTGATGTGATTTGTAGAGGTGGCTGGTGGATGGGTGATACGAATCAGTCTGAACAACGTCTTAATGCTGGATATCATGGTGTCAATTACAGTGACATAATCATTGGCCAACAACGTCTTTTAGGGAAGACTCTTAGATACTTCTCATCTTCTCACGAACGTTCACATCTTCTCTGTGCATTTGGCATGTCGAATTTACCCAAAGGCACACCTTGCTATGCATTGCTTTGGGAAGGGGTAATTGGTTCTTTTTACAAAATCGATGCTGCGTTAAATTTGATTAAGCTTGCCGATGTCATGCCCGAACCTGGACATCGTTATGCCCTTCTCTACGGTCTAGCAGATCCAACCTTTGACAAAAGCGTTGCCGAATTCTCAAGATTTTCTGACGCTGGAAAGCTCATGGCTTTGGCTTCATTTTCGAAGCGGTCCAAGCCGTCGGATGAAGAGGAGGAAATAATCGCGTTTCTAATGCAGGACTGCCTGCATCTTAAACCCAAGGAGTGTGAAGTCTTAAAACATTGCAAACACTACAATGTAGGGCTTGATGATCAGGAGTTTCGAAACTTCGCAGGGATCGTCAGTAATAGAATATTCGATCGCTTTTATCGATATGCAGAGTCAAATATGACGAGGGGTATGCCGTTGCTGATTTCAGGAGGATGTGGACTAAACTGTGACTGGAACACCAAGTGGAGGGAAACTAATTTTTTTTCGGAGGTGTTTGTGCCACCAGTTGCCAACGATTCAGGATCGGCTATCGGGACAGCAATTGATGCCCAATTCCATTTTACAGGAAATCCAAAGATAGATTGGAGTGTCTATTCTGGTCTAGAATTTATTACCAATGACGCATTCGATGTATCTTTATTTGATACATACGAAACGAATTACACGATGATTGCCGACATGCTGGCCAACAACCTAATCATCGGCTGGGTTAATGGAAAATATGAAATAGGACCTCGCGCTTTGGGGAATCGTTCGATTCTTGCTTCCCCATTTCATGAAAAAACGAGAGTGCGATTAAATGAGATTAAACAGCGCGAACAGTTTCGACCGATTGCGCCTGTTTGTCTGGAAGAAGATGCTGAAAGGTGGTTTGGCTGTAATCAGCCGAGTCCATTTATGCTATACACGCAACTCGTTTCTACGGATGCACTAGCTGCGGTAACCCATATCAATCGGACAGCACGCATTCAAACGGTGTCCTCGGCAACTAACAACCACCTGTATAAACTACTTGTCGCATTCAAAGCGCATACCGGTTACGGCGTTTTGTGTAATACCTCCCTGAATTTTAAAGGACGGGGATTCATCAACAGTATAGGTGATCTGTCTGCTTATACGATAGAGCGAAATTTAGATGGTTTTGTAATTGAAGGTAGAACCTATCTGTTGAAATCATCTACTAATTACCAAGTGTACTTGAGCATGCAAAGTCTATAGCTGGATAGATACAAATAATGTTGATGTCCTTCAATGATATTTTGACTTGTTCACGACCCATTCTAGGGGAAAAATTAGTTTTTACTGGAGTAAATATAGACCAAATTATTAACGAGAAGATAGTTGAACATGGTGGTGCGGCAAATGTTTTCGATACATTTTGGGCGGAATAAATCATTCAACCATATTCATAAAAACTATTTTGATATGTGGGCTGTTAATGTCTGATGAATTAAAAGATTAGTTTTGAGAATGACTCATCCTGACATTATCATGACAATGAATTTCTTTTAGGTAAACTTGGAAGAACGAAGAAATCGTTTTGGAAGTTTTGGGGTAATAGATAAAGCCAGGCTTCACATAAACCAGCTAATTAACGCTACATAATCTGGCCTTGATTTTACTAAATAAGTGTTCAAAATGAGCAAACCATTAACTTAAGAAATTAAAACTCAACTTCGCATTATATAACAGTAAAATAATTATTATCCAGAATTGAGGAGTTTCAACTCAATTAAACATCATGGCAAGAGGATTAGAGTTTACGGCAGATTGTAATTGGTGCTCATCGACATGAGTTTATATTTCTGTAGTAGCTACACTTTCGTGACCTAGAATTTGCTGGAGAGAACGAATATCCACTTTGCCGTATTTGTACATAAGTGTAGCAGCCGTGTGTCTAAGCTTATGAGTGGATATGGTTTCTGGATCGATTTCAGAAGCAATAATATACTTTTTCACAATGTTCTGAACTGCTCGAGTAGTTACACGCTTGTTGTTTCTTGAAATAAAGAGAGCATTCGTCTTCGTATTAAGTTTATTTCTTATAATTAACCAAGAATTAATGGATTTCTTCGCTGCTGGAGTAAGAAAAATCTTACGCTCCTTATTACCCTTGCCTATTACGCTTAAGACATCATTATTAACCTGATCAATATTAAGGTTTACCAATTCAGACAACCTCAAGGCACAATTTAGAAAAATTGTAATGATACAGTGATCACGGGGAGATTTTTTGCATTCAATCAATAAGCGAACTGATTCCTCGAGGTTAAGGTATTTGGGGATCCGTTTTGGTTGCTTGGGAGTTTCAAGCTCCTCTGCAATATTATTATCAATAAGGTGAGCTTTTGTTTTTAGATACTTCCAAAACTGCCGGATGGATACGATCTTCCTTGCTCTTGTGCCGGGAGAGGCTTTTTGAGTTGTTTGACAATGGGCTATGAATGCATACATATCACTAAGAGTTATTGATTTGATAAAATAAATATCAACCATACTAAAGCAATTACCAATTAATTCGATCTTACGTATAGTAAAAATGAACTTGAAAAACATAAGTAGATCCGTGCGATACTCTAGAATTGTATTTTCAGATCGTCCTTTGATTACAATAAGATAACTTAAATATTGTTCAACTAAAGGGCAAGTTTTGTTTGATTGCATTTAAATCACTCCTTGCCCTAAAGTATTGACTTAAATGATGGAAAATATTAGAGTGAATATAGATAAGTTACCATCTACACATTAGGCTAATAACAAGAAGTTGCTCAGAATAAATTCAGGTTCTAAGTATTTATATTAGGAAGGAGCTGCTGTAATGGGAAAGAATAAGAACAATGAAGTATTATTCGATGAGAACGTCAATTATGATGAACTCGAACAACATGAGTATGATGATGCAAAAGGATATACTTTCTATACTTGTCCACTTTGTGGTGGTGAGTATCTTGCAACATTCATAACAGAGAAGAACGGTCAAACAATGTGTATTGACTGCTGTAATAAATAAAGGTACGGCGACCAAAAAGAAGCGGATAGGCCTATAAATATCCGCTTCTCCTTTATTGATTCACTATTGTCCATTATAAGCATAACGGGATTATTTATTATAAAGTGACAGCTTCCCATTATCCATAGACTGGATATCAATTAGATAATTGACTGGCATTGACTATTCTATCGGTTAATCAGAAGCCTTCGGCATATTCAATTTCATGAGAATCTGGGGTGAAAAAACGTGAAAACCGTACCATCGATTCAGACTGTTGAAGCTACCTTAAAAAATGAGTTGGAATCGGTCAAAGACTCAATGATAAAATTTATCAAAGTAGCAAATGAAAATCCCCAAGACATGGGAACTCAAATTTTAGAACTAAAACATTTTCGGTCCAGATCGTATGAGAGTCTTAACCAAATACAACACGAGTGGTTATTGGTAAATGCTCTAAAATGGTTAAATTTAGAACATAACATTCCCTTGGATGGCCACAATTGCAATATTATTGAATGGAATCCAAGACAGACCGGTAGTGGTGATGAACCCGATATTAGGATTATCAACAAAGAAACTGGCTTGGAAATTAATTGCGAAGCCAGCACATCTGAGACTCCAATAGGTGTTATTGACAAGAGAATAGATAACCACCTTAAAACTCTTTCAAAACTAAATGGCACAAAATATTACTTTGTTCTCACTCAGAAGATGAAACAAAGAGCAGAGACAAAGATAAATAAAAACGGATGGGATATTTCTGTGGTACTTTTATAGTTGGATATGGTGCTAACTTCGAAGGGTTTGTGCCAGGTCTTAGTATACTGGGCGGACAAGTAGATAATCCAAAGCCGCTAAATTTTTGAGATGCGTATTCTAATTAGGACCGCTTATGCTGCTCCTTGTCTTATCTCCCAGGGGAATAGACGATTCTAGCTTCCTCTAATCCATATAATGCTAAGCTGAAGAGTGGTATCGTACCTATCTCATTTTGTGCAAAGCATGTAAATATTAAGTCGAGGCGGTATTCACATGGCTTACATTTTGTAATTTATTAACATGGCTTGCCTGCAATAAAACATAGAAAAAAGCCTTGAGGAATCATGGCTTTCTCTTTCGGGGATATGTTTGCCTGAACAACAGGGTCGTATGGGCAATGCGCATTATGTGTTCAGCAATTTGTCCAGGTAATATGTTATAATATCTTAAGAATGTGCACTAAAATGATATATGTAAAAGCCAAACTAAATTACTAATCGTTATCAGAGATAGGAGAAAACAGATGCTGACAGGAGAAATACGCCACAAGGTTGATAGAATATGGACAGATATTTGGGCCGGTGGTATTACCAATCCTTTAACGGTTATAGAACAGCTTACATACTTGATGTTTATCCGCTCCCTGGATGAAAAGGAACTGGAGAACGAAAGCTTTGAGGCCTTAAGCAGCGAGGCTATGCCGAAAATCTTCCCACAGAATGAAGATGGACAAGCCATGCGTTGGAGTAAGTTTAAAACCAAAGATTCCCGCATGATATACGATATTGTCGGCACAAAGGTATTTCCCTTTATTAAAGCAATGAATGGAGTAAGTTCTTCGGCTTTTTCCCGCTATATGCAGGATGCGATGTTTCTGGTCCCAACCCCGCAGGTATTGCAAAAGATTATTACAGGCTTAGATGAGCTGTATGAACACGATATTAAAGACTTAGACATGCAAGGGGACCTTTATGAGTATATGCTGGGCAAACTGGCCCAAGCAGGGCAAAACGGTCAGTTCAGAACCCCAAAGCATATCCGCGATATGATGGTGCGCTTGCTCGCACCAACCCCAAACGATAAAATTTGTGACCCTGCTTGTGGTACAGCGGGCTTTCTCGTTTCCTCTGCCGAATATATCAGAGAAAAGTATGAGTCAGATATGACAACTAAGCAATGGGAGCATTTTGCAGGCGAGATGTTTACAGGCTTTGACACCGATAGAACCATGCTGCGCCTTTCCGCAATGAACCTGATGCTCCATTCCATTACCCAGCCCCATATCGACTATGTGGACAGCGTTTCCAAGCAAAACAGTATTTCTTCCACTTATGATATTGTCCTTGCCAATCCACCCTTCACCGGTACTGTGGATGCCGAGAGTATTAATGATAACTTAAAGGCAGTCTGCAATACCAAAAAGACAGAACTTTTGTTTGTAGCGCTTTTTCTGAGAATGCTTCGCAAGGGCGGACGTTGCTCTTGTATTGTGCCGGATGGCGTTTTATTTGGCACCACCAATGCCCACAAAGCCCTGCGCAAAGAGTTGGTAGAAAACCATCAGCTGCAGGCGGTTATCTCCATGCCCAGCGGTGTATTTAAACCATATGCCGGTGTTAGCACAGCCGTTTTGGTTTTTACCAAAACAGGAGCAGGGGGCACCGACAAGGTTTGGTTTTATGATATGAAAGCCGATGGCTTATCTTTGGACGATAAACGTTCTCCCATCGAGGCCAATGATATTCCGGATATTCTTGCGCGTTTCCACAACCTTGAAGGGGAAGTTGACCGTAAGGCAACCGAACAGAGCTTTTTAGTGGACAAGTCTGCCATTGCAGCCAATGACTATGATTTATCCATCAACCGTTATAAAGAGGTGATTTATAAAAAGGTGGTTTATGATGCACCAGAGGAGATTATGACCCGCCTTGATGAGTTGAGCCTTGATATTGCCTCCAAAATGGAGGAATTGAGGGGGCTTATCGGTGAGTAAGTGGAAGGTAGTAAAATTAGATGATATCTGTGTGAACAATATTCAAACCATTTCATCAAAAGATGATTTTGATATTGTGTATGTAGATATTTCTTCGATAGATAACAAAGAAAAGAAGATTGTTTCATATCAGATACTAAACTCCAAAGAAGCTCCAAGTCGTGCAAAGCAAATCTTAAACAAAAATGATATATTAGTATCAACTGTACGTCCAAATCTAAATGCAGTCGCAATAAATCAAATCGAAAGTGAAAAGGTTGTAGTGGGTTCAACTGGATACTGCGTTTTACGTTATAGTAGTGAGGTTGATGTTGATGTTGATTATATTTTTAATTTTTGTAAGTCAAAAACTTTTATTAATGGACTTGTAAAAGTAGCAAAGGGAGCAAGCTATCCAGCGGTTAGCAATTCAGAAGTAAAAAATAGCAAGATTCCCCTTCCACCCCTCGAAACCCAACAGCAAATTGCCAAAACCTTAGACACCGCCGCAGAATTGCTTGCTATGCGCAAACAGCAGCTTGCAGAGTTGGACAACCTTATTAAATCCACCTTTTACGATATGTTCGGTGACCCTGTTGCTAATGAAAAGGGGTGGGAAGTTTTTCGATTGGGTGACTGTTTAAGTGTTATTGGAGGATACGCTTTTAAAAGCACTGATTTTTCTGATGAAGGCATACCAGTAATTAAAATTGGGAATATCAATTCGGGCCTGTTTCATAGTAATGGTATTTCTTTTTGGACGTACGATAAAAAACTTGATAAATATCTATTGCATCCAAATGATATAGTTATCTCTCTTACTGGCACTGTAGGTAAAGATGATTATGCCAATGTCTGCATATTGCCAGACAAATATCCTGATTATTACCTAAATCAACGAAATGCAAAATTAGAGTTAAACGAAAATATAAATGTTTATTACCTTTTATATATATTAAAAGACACTAAAATTAAAGGACAGTTGACTGGAATAAGCAGAGGCATCCGACAAGCTAATATATCAAATGCGGATATATTAGCTTTGAACATACCTCTTCCAACGGTAAAATTGCAAAACCAATTCGCCGAAATCGTCACCAAAATCGAAGAACAAAAAGCCCTTGTCAAAAAGGCAATCGACGAAACTCAGTACCTGTTTGACAGCTTAATGAGCGAGTATTTTGAGTAGGTGATGATGCTTTTGAGTTTTGAAATATAATGTAATTACCTGAGTGGAAAGGGTGATTGATATGTCAAAAGAAAAGCCATTCAAAACGACAATTGTAGTTCATGGTGCAGAGATAACAGTTACTTCAACGGGATTTGATGATAACGATTATATATCTTTAACTGATATGCTAAAGGCTAAAGACGGGGATTTCTTTATTTCCGATTGGCTCAGAAATCGTAACACATTGGAGTTCTTAGGTGTGTGGGAAAAGATGTATAATCCAAATTTTAATTATGGCGAATTCGCCATAATTAAAAGTCAGGCTGGCCTTAATAGCTATAAAATCAGCGTTAAGGAATGGGTGGCAAAGACTTGCTATTAAGGAAAATTTGATACCTGAAAATGTATCTAAAGCTCATCAGGGAATGACTTATGCAAGCGAAGCGGATATTCTCAATGGTTGGTAACCCTAGTGTAAAACAACTGGAAAAGATGGATGATAAGAATAAATAACCGTATTAGACAGAGGTGAATTCTTATGCCTGCAAACTTTGAATTCCTACAGGGCCAAACAGAATATGCTTTGTTTGCTACTGCTTGCATCGAGACGGAGCGTGTGCTTGCCACCTCTCCTGCGATGGCAGCGGTGGGTTGCCGTAAGGCTTTTGAGCTGGCAGTGAAATGGGTATATTCTGCTGATAACACTATCACCATGCCCTATAAGGATAATTTGCAGTCGTTAATTCACGAACCCTCTTTTAGATTTGCCGTGGATGACCAAACCTGGAGCAAACTGCCCTATATCATCAAACTGGGTAACCTTGCGGTACATACGGAAAGAGCCATTAGCCGCAGTTATGCTGTCCTGTCCCTTTCCTCTTTGTTTGAATTCGTGCAGTGGATTGATTACTGCTATGGTGCAAATTATGAGGAACGCCGCTTTGATGAAGGGAAAATTCCTGCGGAAAAGGTGATCCTTGACGAAGCAAAAATCAAAGAAAAAGATAGCCTAATCGAGCAAAAGGATTCTGAAATTGAGGCTCTGCGTGTCAGGATTGCCGCTATGAGCGAACGGCTCACTGCTGACAAAGACCGGCACAAGGAAGAACGCGAGTTCACACCTAAGGAAATTTCGGAATTTCTCACCCGCAAAAAATATATCGATGTAGACTTAAAGCTCCTGGGCTGGGTATTTGGTGATGATGTTAGGGAAGAAGTACCCCTTTATGGTATGCCAAATAATGAAGAAAAAGGCTTTGCCGATTATGTGCTTTATGGCAAAGACGGACTGCCCCTGGCCGTTATCGAAGCGAAGCGCACCTCAAAAGACCCGAAGATTGGTACTCATCAGGCCAAGCTGTATGCCGACTGCTTAGAGAAAATGACAGGCAGACGGCCCATGATGTTCACCACCAATGGCTTTGAAACCCATCTGTGGGATGATGTCACCTCTCCGCAGCGCAAGGTGAGCGGCGTATTTTCCAAAGCCGACCTGGAAAAGCTGATGAACCGCCGTGGCGAACGCAAAGTTTTGGATGAAATACCGATTGATGATAAAATTACCGACCGGTACTACCAAAAGGAAGCCATCCGCGCGGTGTGTGAAAACATTGTGACAGGTCATAGAAAAGCCTTGCTTGTTATGGCGACAGGTACAGGCAAAACAAGAACCGCATCAAGTTTGACCGATGTCTTATCCCGGGGCGGATATATAACCAACACCTTATTTTTAGCGGACAGAACTGCCTTGGTAAAACAGGCCAAGGACGACTTTAAGAACTATTTGCCGGATATGTCCCTATGTAATCTTTTAAGCAATAAGGATGATAAAGCCGCCCGCATTGTATTTTCAACCTATCCGACGATGCTTAACGCCATTGACACGGCAAAGAGCGATGACGGCAAGCGGCTTTTTACCCCTGCCCATTTTGATTTGATTGTGATAGATGAAGCACACAGAAGTATTTTTAAAAAATACCGTACTATATTCGAATACTTTGACGGTGTTCTGATCGGTTTGACAGCAACCCCGAAAACCGAGGTTGATCGCAATACCTACGAATTTTTTGAGATGGAAAGCGGCGTGCCAACCTTTGCTTACGCCTATGAAACCGCTGTGGAGGAAGACCATGTTTTGGTGCCTTATTATAATATTGAGGTAAGAACAAAGTTCTTGGAGCAGGGTATTACCTATGATGAACTTTCCGAAGAAGATAAAGCACGATATGAAGAAGATTTTACCGATGAAGACGGTGAGATGCCTGATTTTATCCCTTCCCCTGAGATAAATGAAATTATCTTTAACCAGGCTACTGTGGACATGGCGCTGGAAGAATTAATGACCAAAGGTATCAAGGTTTCAGGCGGTGACCGCTTAGGGAAAACCATCATCTTTGCCCAAAATAAAAAACACGCTCAATATATCATCGAGCGCTTTGATAAGCTGTACCCGCAGTATCACGGCAGCTTTGCCAAACGTATAGTTTGTGACGACAGCTATGCCCAGACACTCATTGGCGACTTTAAGGTTGCCGAAAAAGAGCCCCATATCGCCGTATCGGTGGATATGCTGGATACAGGAATTAATGTGCCGGAGCTTGTCAATTTGGTATTCTTTAAGCGTGTTCGCTCCAAGACAAAGTTTTGGCAGATGATTGGCCGAGGGACAAGGCTATGTGAAAACCTGTTTGGAGAAGGTCAGGATAAAACTCATTTTGTCATCTTTGACTATCTCGGGAACTTCGAGTTCTTCCGTGCACACCAAGAAGGCTTGCTGGGCAAGGAAACTCAAAGCCTTTCCGAAGCGATCTTTGCGAAGCGGGTTCGGTTAATTCATCACCTACAGCAATCTGCCTTTACAGACGAGCCCTATCAAGCAATCCGTAATGGGCTGATTGAAACGGTGTTACAGCAGATTATGGTGCTGAATACCGAGCTGATTTCTGTGAAAATGCAGCTGCAATACATTGAAAAGTATAAAAGTGAGGCTGCTTTTGTCTGTATATCTGATTTGGATAAACACAACCTGATTGCTTTCCTTGCTCCGATTGTCTACATGGATGACACAGACGAATTTGCCAAACGATTTGACGATTTTATGTATGGTATTATGATTGCCCAGATTGAAGGAATGCCACAGTTCAAAAAAGGCAAAAAGGAGCTGATAAACGTCTGTACCAGTCTTTCCAAGCGTGCTACGATTCCACAGATTAAAGAAAAGCTGGAGTTTATCAACACCATTGGGTCAGATGATTTTTGGCAGAGCTCCGATATTGTAAACTTTGAGAAGGTGCGTGTGGAACTGCGCAGTCTCATTAAGTTTATGATTGATGAGGGTGGCAGAAACCCAATCTACACCAATCTTGCCGATGATATTCTCGGAGTCAAAGAGGGGGAACCCTTATACCAAGCCTATGACTTTGAGGATTATAAACTCAAGGTAAACCGCTATATTGAGAAAAACCGTGACAATATTGCCATTTATAAGCTTCGCAACAACATCCCGCTGACTGCTTTTGACTATAAAAGCTTGGAGAATATCTTCACCGGGGAACTTGGTTCAGCAGAGGATTATAAGCGAGAATATCAGGATACGCCTTTTGGTTTGCTCGTGCGTAAAATTGCTAAACTGGAATATGAAGCGGCGAGTGCCGCCTTCTCTGAATTTATCAATGATCAGTCACTTAATCAGGCCCAAATTGTTTTTGTCAAAAAGGTCATTGATTATATTGTGCAGAACGGCTATATCGAGAATATATCCGAGCTCACGAAGCCGCCTTTTGATAAACCTCAGAGTTTTATCAAGCTCTTTGATGGTTCAAAACAAAAACAGATTGTAGATCTGGTTACGAAGATAAAAGAGAATGCGGTTAAAATTGTCGGCTAAACGCAGATGTGAACAAGTGAGCAATGCCCATAAAGCAACCCCAGAATAATTTGACAAGAAGATTTAATTTGTCCCGTACTCCCATATAATGCGGAGTTGAAGAGTTTATATCAAACAAAAAGCAGAATGTAAGCTAGCTGAATACTCCTGGTTTTTTATTTTGTTTTTCAAACCAACGGTTTTCCCACTGCCAATTTTTCTATTGCCCTTTTTACCTATATCTTAACTTAATAAGTCAGTATAACGAAGGTGGTCATTCTTGAAGATGTATGGAATATTAGACTTTTTTAAAAGGTGAGTTATTTATGATAGATATTAAAAGAATCCCGGATGAAGCAGTTCAGGTATTGAAAGATTTAAAGACTAATGGTTACGAAAGTTATTTTGTGGGTGGGTCAATACGAGATTTATTATTAGGCAAAAAACCAAAGGACTTTGATATATGTACAGCTGCAACTTCAGATCAAGTGAAAGAAATTTTTAAGAAAGTCATTGATACCGGTCTCAAGTTTGGCACTGCTTCGGTCCTAGTTAAGAATGGTTCTGTGGAAGTAACAACTTTTCGCAAACGTGTTGATTTTGTAAATGGTGAGCGGCAAGGTGTTGCTTGTTTTGGAAATTCTCCCGAGGAAGATGTAAAAGCCAGAGATTTTACTATTAACAGTCTTTTATTTGATGGAGATAAAGTAATTGATTTAGTAGGTGGATTGGCTGACTTATCAGATAGAAAGTTAAGAGCAATTGGAGTTCCCGTAGATCGGTTTAATGAGGATGCTCTCAGAATGATGAGAGCGATAAGGATTAGTTGCCAAATAGAGTTTAGCATTGAAGTTAATACTTTGCAGGCGATTTGCGATTACGCCGGATTAATACAAAATGTATCTCAAGAAAGAGTCAGGGATGAGTTGGTCAAGGTATTGACCAGTGAGCTCCCGTCAACAGGTGTTAGGTTGCTACAAGAAACCGGTATACTTAAGTTCATATTACCTGAGCTGGACGCATGTTCCGAGTTTCGACAACGCAATTCTTATCACGATAAGGATGTATTTGAACATATACTGGCTGTCTTGGAAAACACCCTGAATGATTTAGTACTCAGACTGGCAGCCCTCCTTCACGATATTGCCAAACCCTGTACTTTCTCTATTGATGAAAAAGGGGTTGGTCATTTTTACAATCATAATACTGTCGGCCAAAAGATGAGTCAACAGATAATGACCAGACTAAAATTTGACAATAAAACAACTCAATCAGTTGGTACATTAATCAGAGAACACATGAGTAAGCTTCAAACCCCCAGGCTAAGCACTGTAAAGAAATTGATTCAAAGGACCGGAATTGAAAATATCGGCAGACTTATAGACTTGCAGATCGCTGATGAAGCTGGGTCGGCACCTCCGCACAATTTTAAACCTTTTGATGTATTACGTGAAAAAGTGGAGTACATTATTGACCATGGCGACCCTATTAACATTGGTGATTTAGCCATTGGAGGTCAAGACTTAATAACAATGGGATTTAATCAGGGACCAGAAATCGGAAGGGTTTTAAAGCAACTTTTGAAACATGTAATTGACAATCCCGAATTTAACAATAAAGAAAAGCTATCAGAGATGGCTATGAGAATTAAATCAGAGTAATGCGGAGTTGAAGAGTTTATATCAAACAAAAAGCAGAATGTAAGCTAGGTGAATACTCCTGGCTTTTTATTTTGTTTTTCAAACCAACGGTTTTCCCACCGCCAACTTCTAGTCGGGACCGGTTGAACCTGTGACTGTTTTTTGTTTTGTTTATATCTTATTTAAAATTTTATGTTTTATCCGCGTCGTTCTAATCCGCGTTCATCCGCGTTATCCGCGGCCTTTTTTAAATTTTTAATTGCAGCTTTGCTTCGCCAAGCTCCCTGCTCCACTATATGTTAAAAACTCCAGATTTAAAGCAGTGACAAGCCCGGTGCGCCTTCTTATAATTGACATAGCGGGAGGGCGTAAATGAACAGGCTTATTAAAATGATCAGGTCCATCGTGAATAGCCGAATTTTAGGGAACAGGCGGGAGATCAGCACGAACCTGCTTTTTTATTTTTTTGTGGTTGTTGCCATGCTCCTGGCAGGAAGAGGCGCGGCTCAAAACGTTCCGGTCATTAATTTGGGATATCCGATGGAAATCCTGGGCTTTTACACTGAAGATGAGCCTCCCCTGCCGGGTTCATCTGCTGCTTTAAATGAGAATGCGGGCAATCTTACTTATATTGCTCCTTTTTATTACCGGATAAAAAACGGTGGAGGTATTGAAATATTTGGGGGTGTACCTGAAAGCCAAATTAATAAAGTGGTTACCGGCGCCCACCAAAAAAATGTTAAGGTACTTGCCTTGGTCCACAATTTGCTGTATGGCCGGAGAGGGGTCGGGAAACAAGCAGCCCACGGGATTTTAAAAAATACCGGGACAAGAAGGCGGTTTATTGAGGATACCCTGGCTGTTGTAAAAAAGGCCGGTTTTGACGGGGTAAATCTCGATATCGAGGATATAAACTACAGTGACAAAAATAACTTCTCTGCCCTGGTCCGGGAGATGAAACAATCTCTGCCGGCAGGACTAGTTCTGACTGTCTGCGTGCCGGCTGAAACAGGCGAGTTTATCGCAGGCAGCTGGAGCAGGAACTTTGATTACCGGGCAATCGGGGAGTGGGCCGACCGGGTTGTAGTGATGACATATGACGAGCATGGCTACTCCAGCGGGCCGGGTCCAATTGCCTCTGTCGGTTGGGTAGAGAGAGTTATTAAGTACACGACGGCCAACATCCCGGGAGAAAAGGTCCTCCTGGGGATTCCGGCATATGGATTCGATTGGAATGTGGACAAGCCCAGGCCGAAGTATTTATCATACCAGACTGCTCAACGGACAGCGGGAGATGTGGGCGCTGTCCCGGTTTTCAATGGGACAGAGGGTGTCCCTAAGTTTGAATATGAAAAAGAGGACGCCAAACACGAGGTATGGTTCGAAAATGCGCAAAGTTTTAAGGTCAAAGCGGAGCTCGCCAGAAACCGGGGCCTTAAGGGATTAGCCATCTGGAGACTGGGGATGGAAGACCCCGGAGTATGGAAGTATGTAAATACAGAAATAAACGTCATTAAATAATAACCTAGCGTATTAAAGCTGCAATCAAAAGATTCTTTAACACAAAGGCTAATGGGCATTTCTATGTGGTCGAAGGATAAAAAGAAAGGCCACAAAGAGTATGGAATTACGCC
>PGZN01000049.1 GCA_002840165.1 Firmicutes bacterium HGW-Firmicutes-8 | reverse complement strand
TAGCGGCCGATGAAAGTTACAACCGGAAATATGGGCCGCTTAGAGATACATAGATATACGGACCGCAGGGTCCTGGGAGAGTAAGTCGTTGCCGGAATTAATATGACGAAGCCCCATGTGAAAACGTGGGGTTTCGTCATATTAATTCCACCTTTTGTCAGTCAGTGGCCACTGAAATCAGAAGGTTCGAATACACGAACCGAGTGTAAGTAAAAAATAATTACTAATAGCAGGAAAAATGTAGAAACTTGTAGAAAAATAAAGAAAAAAGAATTGTGAATAAATAAAGGAACAAGTGAGCATCGAAAAAAATCAGCCTTTAAGGATGCAGTATATGTCTTTTGAAAGGGGGCGTTCAGTATGAGTGAACAGCCGATCAGCCAGGAGAAAAGTATATTAGATGAAAAGCAGTTTGTGGTTTTTGGATTAGCCAGGGAAACATATGGGATAGACATAAACCTGGTCAGGGAAATCATAAATATGCAGGAGTTAACTGCAATCCCGAAATCCGCGGAGTATATCAAAGGCATCATCAATTTAAGGGGTAGGATTATTCCTGTATTTGACCTGGCCGGTAAGTTTATGCTGGAATCAAAACCGGTGGCGAAGTCGACCCGGATAGTTGTCGTAGAGGTCAGGGGACTGACGGTTGGGATGATAGTAGACGTGGTATCCGAGGTGCTGATGATTCCTGCGGAGGTAATAGAACAGCCGACAGAAATGATGGTCACGAGCATAAGCGAGCAGTTTGTCAAGGGAATAGCCAAATACTCTGACCGGCTCGTGATTATCCTCAACCTGGAAAAGGTCTTAATTAACTCAGACATGGACTTAGCAGGCTAAACAATAAATGAGACACGGGAACTAACCCGTGTCTCATTTATTGTTTTTGGGGGGAGAACAGTTTTCGGCCTTGTTTCGTCTTGTGGTAGAGGATATGATTACTAATGGAACTGTTAGTAGTATCAAGGTTGTCTTTATGTCTCATGTACAGTGTAAAACAGCGGTCAGTGAAGTCTTCGAACGGTCTTAAGGCGCTGGCCAGGGCATAGTAAGTATCTGAACCCTTGGCCGATAATTTTAGTGGTTCTTTAGTCAATAACCGACCGATGATGAGATCTTCCACAATAGACTGCAGGATAGGGCTGAAAACGCCGTTTTTCGTCCTGATAAAATCATAAAAGCCTATATCATGGTAGTCCAGGGAATCCGCCGAGGCCAAGAACAGGAAATTATGCAGCAGAGCTGGGGAATCAATTTCAAGTTGGGTAATCAAACGCATAATCAGAATATGCTGAGCAGTAAAACTAAACATCATTTCCTCCTTCTGCTATAATCTTATTATAACCCAATAAAATGGATTGACAACAGACAAAAAAGTTGTTAAGATTAATTCAGTTGTTCAGGAAATTAAATACAGGATTGCTCTTATCAAGAGAGGTGGAGGGACTGGCCCTATGAAACCCGGCAACCATTTTACATGCAGATGTGAAACAGGTGCCAATTCCTGCAGAAGTTTTATTCTGGCAGATAAGAGGGGATAAATGCTTATTGTTTTATAACCCCTTTGCCAGAAGGGGTTTTTTATTTAGCTTAACGGAAAGCAGGTTCCAGGTGTCAGGTATCAGGTGACAGTAAGGAATAAGAACTGACACCTGACACCTGGAACCTGAGACCTAACAAACAACTGAAATTAGGGGGATGGAACACATGGGCGTAAAAAAAACTTATGCGGAAATCAATGAGAAAATCAAATCAGGCAAAGTCGTCGTGGTTACAGCTGAGGAGATAATCGGGATGGTCGAAGAGAAGGGTGTGGAAGCTGTAGCCCGGGAAGTTGATGTAGTGACCACAGGTACATTTGGTCCGATGTGCTCTTCAGGTGCATTTTTCAATTTTGGGCATCCCAAACCCAGGATAAAAATGCACCGGGTCTGGATGAACGGCGTCCCGGCATATACCGGTATAGCAGCAGTTGACGCATACCTGGGGGCCACTGAACTCCCTGACTATGACCCGCTCAATTCCGACTATCCGGGAGAGTTCAGGTATGGTGGTGGTCATGTCATTGAAGACCTGCTGGCCGGTAAATCAATTAAGTTCGAAGCCACCGGGTATGGGACCGATTGTTATCCCCGTAAGAAAATCGAGACTTATATTACCCTAGATGAGATAAATGAGGCATTTCTTTTCAACCCCCGGAATGCGTACCAAAACTACAATATTGCCGTTAATGCTTCAAACAAGACCATCTACACTTACATGGGCACACTTAAACCTAACATCGGGAACGCCCATTACTGCAGTGCAGGTCAGCTCAGCCCACTGCTGAACGACCCCTATTACCGGACTATTGGGATCGGGACAAGGATTTTTCTTGGCGGGGGTGTTGGATATGTAGGCTGGAACGGGACCCAGCACAGTCCCTGCGGGCCCCGCGGTGAAAACGGTGTGCCGCTGGGTGGTTCCGGGACCTTGTCTGTGGTGGGAGACCTCAAACAGATGAGCCCACAGTGGTTAAGGGGTGCGAGTTTTCTGGGTTATGGAGCAACTTTGACGGTCGGCATCGGGATACCTATCCCGGTATTGGACGAAGAATCGGTAAGACTTGCAGCTGTTAAGGACAGTGAAATTTTTGCCCCGGTCGTAGACTACAGTGATGACTACCCGAACGGGACCGGTAAAACCCTTGGTTCTTTATCATATGCTCAGTTAAAATCAGGTGTTGTCGAAATAAACGGGAAAGAAGTGTCGACTGCGCCTTTGTCGAGCTATGTTAAGGCCAGGGAAATTGCCGGGATCTTAAAACAGTGGATTGTCAAAGGGGAGTTCCTGCTTAGTGAACCGGCCCAGACACTTCCTTCAGCTGATTCTGAGATAACATTTAAAGGACTGCAGGAAAAGTCCGCACCATAGAAAACAGTTGCTAGTTCATAGGTGCTAGTGGAGAGTGGTGAGTGGAGAGTGGTGAGTGGTGAGTGAGGAGTGAACTTGCCACTGTTATCACTAATCACTAACCACTAACCACTCTCCACTAAATTGAATCCGAAAGGAGTTTTCAAGATGCCTTCCAGAAAAATAGTCCTGCGTTTCCCGTCCCAAATTGTAGACAAACCATTGATATACCATTTGGTAAAGGATTACGAACTGATGGTCAATGTCTTAAAAGCTAATGTTAATCCGTTTAAAGAAGGTTTTATGGTTGTGGAGCTCAGCGGGGAGAATGATAAGTACGAGCAGGGGTTAAGTTTCCTCCGCGAACAGGGTGTGCGAATTGACCATTTGAGTGAAAATATCGTCAGGAATATTGAAAGGTGCACCCACTGCGGGGCCTGTACGGACATTTGTCCATCTGGCGCATTATTTATCTCGCGCCCTTCAATGGAAGTGATTTTTGACGATGAAAAATGCGTGGTATGCGGGGTGTGTTTGAAAACCTGCCCCGTTAAAGCAATCGAGGTCAACTTTAACGGCAAACAATAACGGGAGTATTCGTCATGTATGTGAACAGGACCTATAGGGATACCTTGGGGAATAAGGATTTAAAGAATTTTAGGGTTACTGTCAGGGAGACTGATTTACAAATAAGCATTGACCATAACAGTTACAGTCCGGCTGTTGAAAAAAAGGTAGAAGACTTGATTCTTCCTCTTAGGTATGACCTGGAGAGGTATATTGACCTTGACCCGGACTTTAAAACAACACTGAAGCCCCATGCCCTAGCGCTCGGGGCTCCTTTAATTGCCCTGACTATGGCACAGGCTGCCAATACCGCAGGAGTAGGCCCAATGGCAGCGGTAGCCGGGGCTTTCGCCGAATATGTTGGCCGGAGTCTATTGAAAATATGTAAAGAGGTTATAGTGGAAAACGGGGGGGACATATTTATTGCCTCCACAGAAAAAAGACTGGTCGCGGTTTTTGCCGGCGAATCTCTTTTTTCCAACCGTCTGGCCATTGAAATACCACCTGATAGAACACCCCTGGGGGTATGTACCTCTTCAGGAACAGTCGGACCTTCCTTAAGTCTGGGTAAGGCCGATGCTGCTGTGATTATTTCCCATTCCACAGCCCTTGCCGATGCCGCCGCTTCAGCCGCTGGTAATGTAGTGCAGAGCGCCGGTGACGTAAAAAAGGGAATCGAAGCAGCCCGGAATATTCCCGGTGTACTGGGGGCACTTGTAATTAAAGAGGACCAGCTGGCGGTCTGGGGTGATTTTAAAATAATTCCAATCACTCCTGGGAAGTGAGATATGGAATGAACGAGCCTCCGGCTGCCGTGCTTTAGTCACTCCGCCCGGGGTCCCAGGTTATCTCATTCAGCTGCTCCCAGGCTGTTTCTTCTTCAACAGAGAGGATGATCTCATGATTTTTTTCACTCAGGTCAAAATGAAAAAACTTTATCCCCTCAGGATTGTACAGCAGTCTGCGGTTTTCGTAATGTTTGTGGTTATGGTTACTCCGGTGCAGCATTGGACCACCCTTTCTTAACAGTATTCTTGTTTATAGTATTTGCTAAAAATAAAATAACAGCCACGCATTACATGGATTCAAATTAATAAGGAAAACTTTTACCATTCAGTTATCCCCAAAACAGGTCTTCTCTTACACCCATTTCGTCAAGTTGAATTGAACCACAACCTCGTACTATCTGTAACTGTTTTTTGCTTTTGTTCATAGGTTTTTAATTGGCCTAAAATCACGGCATTTTTTATCCGTGTTAATCCGAGCCATCCGTGTTCATCCGTGGTTGTTTTTAATCTGCGTGCATCCGCGTCATCCGCGGCTGTTCCAGTTTGAGCTAAAGTCAAATTGAAAATTGGGAAGTTATGTGCTACAATATTTCACGAGACACGAGACACGAGACACGAGACACGAGACATGAAACTCGCTACTCGCAACTCGTGACTATATGAGGGGGAATCAATCATGTCAGGCCATTCCAAATGGGCTAACATAAAGCATCGAAAAGGCAAACAGGACTCCCAGCGGGCTAAAATATTCACGAAGATAGGCAAAGAAATCATTATAGCCGCCAAACAGGGCGGGGGTGACCCGGAAGTAAACGCCAGGCTTAAAGTTGTTATTCAAAAAGCCAGGGGTGTCAATATGCCGATGGATAACATCAACCGGACAATCCAAAAGGCGACAGGCGAATTAGCCGGCGTAAACTATGAGGAAATAACTTATGAAGGTTACGGCCCGGGCGGGACAGCGGTTATGCTCGATATTTTGACAGACAACCGGAACCGCACGGCAGGTGATATCAGGCACCTGTTCTCCAAATTCGGCGGGAACCTCGGTGAAGCCGGATGTGTGGCCTGGATGTTCAAAAAGCAGGGTGTGATGACGATCGATAAAGAAGGCTTAGGCAAAGACCATGATGAAATCATGATGATAGCCCTGGACGCAGGCGCGGAGGACATGACAGAGGAAGAAGAAACTTTTGAAATTACCTGCGCGATGGAAGATTTTGAAACAGTGGAGGCGGCTGTCAGAGAGGCGGGGTTAAATCCTTCCGTGGCTGAAGTCACGATGGTCCCTGAGAATACCGTGGCCCTCGAGGGAGACGACGCGGTCAAGATGCTCAAGCTTATGGATGCTCTGGAAGACCACGACGATGTCCAGGATGTATATGCCAATTTTGATATCGATGATGAGGTATTGAATAATCAGTAATGGTTTAGCCTGTTTCTTTTTCCCTACCGTTAATCTAATTATCCGGCTTGGCTGCGGATTGACAATGCCTTGTCAACAATGAGATAATGTGCTTAAACGAAATTGAACCACGGGGGTTGAGCCGATGAACGAACCATCGAGTGAAGATAGAATACTGGCCGGATTCAGCCATCTGATGATTATTTTTAGCTGGTATGGGACTGCAATAGCTGCCGTCATTTGGATTGTCAAAAAAGACCGGTCGGTTTTTGTTAAATACAGTGTCAAACAGGCAGTCGCCTACCAAATAGTAGCTATGATTATCCTGCGAATCGTAGCGTTTCTGTGTGGGCCAAAGGTTGGGCTGGCCCTCACACTGGGGGGGCCTTTTTTACCCCAGGCTGTTGGCGCAGTATGGGCCCTTGCCGCTCTGGGAGTGCTTCTTTACGGAGTGAAAGGGGCTATTGCCGCATTCCATGGCAAAAAATTCAGGTATGCCGTCATTGGAAAATTTGTCGACAACATCTTAAACTAACGTTTTCTACCTTGTTAAATGTATAAACCCTCTTTGGATTGGTAATAAATACTAATTAACAGACCAATTGAAAGGGGGTTTTGTGATGTCTAAAAAGTACAGCGGCCAAATTATCTTTTTCGGCGCCGCCATAATTTTCATCCTTGGTTGTGCGGCTCTCTATGGGATATACGGGAACGGCTGGCCAATGTATAAGCCCTTGAGTGCGGCTGAGGAGGCCGCCGGGAATGCCAAGCCTGTTATTAAAAAAGATACGGTAATCAGGAAAGAAATCAGGTACCTGTGTGGTGACAAAGTGAGCACACCAATTCCTACTACTACAGCCTTGATCGGGTTGGATTTTACGAGCCTCGTCAAAAAGTACCCCCCGGAAGCGGGTTGGAACATTGACGATTCTGTAAATAACACCCTTATTCTGGCCCGATTGGAAAAAAGGGTCTGCCCCTACCATCAGGACTTCCGGCACCTCGGAATCAGTGACGGGTTCCTGGCAGTATATGAAGGCCCCCTGGGATACAACCAGAAACTGCTCCAGAGGGAAGATGTCGATATTAACAACCTGCCTGTGGAGATGCAGACAGACCTGGGTATGGTGATGGATTATGATAACCAGACCCCGGATGGGCAGGGCGCTTTGAAAACCTCGTATGAATTCGAAACAGAGGCCCAGCTGAATTCAGTGCTCGAGAACTTTGATGAATTTAAGGAGTAATATAGGTGCTAGTTGCTAGTTGCTAGTTGTTAGTTGCTAGTAGGTGGATGATTCACTTTGCAGAGATGCCTCGTTCCGCATTGAGCGGAACGAGGCAAAAAGGAAGGTTCGCGCTTGAGCGCGAACCTTCTATTTTTATCCAACCTTTCCGCTCACCTGACTAAAACGACCGTTTGCTGCCAAAGAATTTCCATTTAGGGATAAATAGATGCAAAAAATGACAGCAGGCGGTAGAATAAAACCAAGGAAACTTTTTCAGTCCTACTGGTTTCCATAAGTCAGAATAAGGAGGATCCTGATGCCAGAGAACCAAGCCAACCACACCGCGCAGCTTTCCAGCAGCGCCGAATCATCGCCAAGCAGCCGGACTGCCAATTTTCTCGCCGGGCCCGTGTTCGACAAGGTAATGGCCGTGATAGGCATCCTGCCGTTTCTCCTGGCAGTCTACCTGACGTTTCGAACACACACTCTGGGTATAGTACCAATGTGCTTGATTATCCATTACTTGCTATTTGCTGTGACCATGCTGGTCCGGCGAACAGCGGTGCGCATTACCACAAACCCTCTGTATTGGCTCCTGACCTTAATTGCAACCTATTGGCTGTGGTTAACAGGGGTTTTTATCAATCCGGGCGCCGGTGTAATTCCACACTGGTGTTCAATTATATTAGCCATTCTTGGTATGGCGATCGCAGTTTACTCCCGGATCAGCCTGGGCCGCAACATCGGCCTGGTGCCGGCCCAGCGTCAGCTGGTGACAACAGGCGCATACGGGCTGGTGCGCCACCCTATTTATACCGGTGTATTCATCAACTACCTGGCCTTTGCGCTGGACTCCTATTCACCCGGTAATGTTGTGCTCGCAGTTCTGGGGGTGTTCTGGTACGTTATTAAAAGTATCGTTGAAGAGCGGTTTTTGGCCGCAGACCCGGAGTACGCCGCTTATATGCAGCGCGTACGGTGGCGGTTTCTGCCCTGGATTGTCTAGTCCCGCAAATTTATGAGGAAGGAGGTCTAATATACAAAGATATAGTTGGCCACGGTCTTGTTTCAATTTTTATATAAACAAAATTTACGGAGGTGTTTCTTAATGAGTGAAGGAAGTAACGCTAGAGGTTGGGTTGTAACCTTCTCAGGAACAGCAATTAACCTTTGTCTCGGAATCCTTTACGCCTGGAGCGTTATCGGTAAAGCCCTTACCAAGGAGTGGGGATGGTCAGCAACCAAGGCTAACATACCTTATGCCGTTGTCTGCGGCGTATTTGCCGTTACAATGGTAATCGGCGGCAGGCTCCAGGACAAAATTGGACCCAGGTGGGTAGCAACTGCCGGTGGTATAATGGCAGGCGTCGGAATGATTATGTCCAGTTTTGCAACTAAAGAAAGTATGATCCTTATGGTAATCGGTTTTGGTATCATTGCAGGGACCGCGATGGGTTTCGGATATGCTGCCGCCACCCCGCCCGCAGTCAAATGGTTCCCGCCCTATAAGAAAGGCCAGATTACCGGTCTCGTTGTTGCTGGTTACGGCTGCGCATCGGTTTACCTGTCCCCGCTGACCACAAAACTTCTTGGTTCATATGGAATCGAGAAAACCTTTATGATTCTCGGTATCTTCTTCCTCGTTGCGATTTGCTTATTCGCCCAAAACCTGAAAAACCCGCCGGCCGGTTATGTCCCGCCCGGTATGCCCGCAGTGAGCAGTCCTAAGCATCAGGCTGCCAGGCACGAATATGACTGGCACGAAATGGTCAAAACCCCGCAGTTTTATCTCCTCTGGTTAATGTTTGGCTTCGGTTCCTTCGCTGGCCTGATGATGATCAGTTCCATGGCCAAAATCGCCTCTCAACAGCTCCCCAGTGTCAACCTTGGTTTTATCCTGGTTGCTCTCGTAGCTGTCGGTAACGCCGGCGGTCGGATTATCGCCGGTTTTGTCTCCGACAAGTTGGGCCGGATGCGGACAATCGTATTGATAGCTTTAGGTCAGGCAGTAATGATGTTCCTCTTCAAAAACTTTACTACTGTTCCGTTACTATGTGCAGGTTCTATTTTGATTGGTGCTTGTTACGGCGCCAACCTGGCGGTATTCCCGTCTACAACCTTCGATTATTATGGAACCAAAAATGGTGGTGTTAACTATGGTCTGGTATTTACCTCCTGGGGAGTCGGCGGAATTTTCGGCGGTATGGTGGCAGGTAAAATCTTCGATTTGACCAAAAGTTACAATAACGCTTTCTTGGTGGCGATGGTTATCTGCATCTTACAGGCAGGCCTAACATTCCTTTGTAAACCGCCGCAAACCATCCTGGTTACCAAGGATATTCCTGTAGCAAAATCTGCAGAATAGCAATAATTTCTCTTTCGTACCGCGCCAGGTTTACCTGGCGCGGTAATACATGCAAAGACATACATGTCTTTTGAATCAGGAACAGTAACACGGTGATGAGAGGAGAATTATTTCTGGTGAGCGATGAAAAGATTTCTGAAGATGAACTGGAATTTACATTCGGAATTTTCAACCTAAGGATTACTTTGTGTATAATGTTTTGCTTTAATTTTCTGATTCAATCCAAGGTATTCTATTATCCCCCGGATGACCCGACACCTGTCTTTCTATGGACGACAGGACTTATCACGGTCTTCCCGGCCATCATTATGATGATTGCCAATCTGCATACGTTATTTCAGATTTCCAGACTCAAAAAGGGACAGGAAGCCGAAAAAAAATACGTGCCCTAGCCGGGCACGTATTTTCTGTCTTTACTAATATTTATCCTACCTTTCTTTGTGAGTATTCCTGTATAAAGTATCTTCATTACTTCAGCCATAGCCTGGTTGAAAGTAATACCTAACTTATCCAGTTTATCATAATCAAACAGTGCTGAAAAGCTGCTATACAAAGTTAATTGAATTATTGACGGGGGTATGTCAGACCTTATTTCACCGCTTTTTACCGCCTGAGAAAACACCTCATCCACTATAGGCGTTCTCCATATTCTCTGGGCTTCCATCTTACCCCATTCTTTGGGGAAAAACCGGCGCAACTCTTCTGTAACCCATACTGGCCTGTCCTGGACAAAACTCAGCACAACGGCCTGCAGCTTATCACTCCAGTTCCCTTTATTTTCCAAAGCTTTATAGACGCCTGCCTTTTCCAGTTCGACATATGTATCTACTACGGCTGAAATAATCTCGTCCTTGGAGGCATAATACTCATATATGGTTTTTTTACTTATATTCAATTCAGCTGCAATATCTTTAACGGTAAACTTCCTGAATCCGTATTGGTTTATCTTTTTCACCGCAGCTTGGAGAATTCTGTTTTTCATATAATGTTCTTTCCTTTTAATAAATTAATTTTTAACTAATTTATTTATTGTTTGCTAAAATACCTGTATAAAGTATCTCCATAAAGTGCACTATAGCCTGGTTGTAAGTCATATCAATCTGTTCCAAGTTACTGGATTTTACCAAGGCTAAAAAAACACCGCCTATTATTAAACTTACTGCTTCCGGGGAAATGTCGGACCTTATTTCACCGTTGTTGAGGGCATTCATAAACACTTCAGCCAGTATAGGACCTCTCCATTTTCTCATAGCTTTGATTTTAACCCATTCCTGGGGATAGAAACGTTCTATTTCTTCTGTGACCCATACCGGCCTTTCCGGGACATAGGTGAACATGAGCGCATGCAGCTTGTCACTCCAGCTCCCCTCTGATTCCAAGGCCTTTAAAACGCCTGCTTTTTCCAGTTCAACGTTCATATCCACTACAGCCGAAATAATCTCATACTTGGAGTTAAAATACTTATAGACTGTGTTTTTACTTATCCCCAATTTCACAGCAATATCATTAACAGTAAACTGCCTGAATCCGGATCGGTTTATCTTTTCTCTCGCAGTTTGGATAATCCTGTTTCTCATATTATGTTCTTTCCTTGACCTTTCTTTGTTAAAATTCCTGTAAAAAGTATCTTTAAAAATTCCGCCACAGCCTGATTGAAAGTCATATTTATCCGTTTTAAGTTACTGAAGTCATAAATTATAGACATAGTGCTGGAAACTGTAATTTGAATTATTGCAGGGGCTATGTCGGACCTTATTTCACTGTTTTCTATAGCCTTCACAAACAATTCACTCATTATAGTTTTTCTCCATTGTCTCTGGGCATAGATTTTTTCCCACTCTTGAGGAAAAAAGTTAAATAATTCTTCTGTAACCCATACTGGCCTACTCGGGACCAAACTAAACGAAATTAGATTCATCTTATCAATCCAGTTCCCCTCTGTTCTCAATGCCTTTAAAATGCCCGTCTTTTCCAGTTCAAGGTACTTATCAACTACGGCCGAAATAATCTCATTCTTGGATGCAAAACATTTATAAATAGTCTTTTTGCTAATACCCAATTCAGCTGCCACATCATCAACGGTAAACTTCCTGAACCCATATTGGTTTATCTTTTCCATTGCAACTCGAACAATTTTATTTCTCGTATAGTCATTTTCTTTATCATCAACTGGTATTTGACCTGCTGGAGAAAACTCGTAAAGTCCCTGGTTTCTATCCCTGGACTTCTTTGATAAAATTCCTGAAAAAAGTATCTTGGCAAACTCTCTTACAGCCTGGTTCAAAGTCAAATTTATTTCACCCAGGTACTTGTAATTATGCAGTGCTTTGATAGTGCTGGAAATGGTCAGGAAAATTACTTCCGGAGCTATATCAGACCTTATCTCACCGTTTTCTCTCGCCTTCGCAAACAGTTTTGAGGTCTGAGACCGTTTTAATTTATACAAATCTTCGATTTTAACCCATTCCTGAGGGAAAAAACGTTCTAATTCTCCGATGACCCAGGCCGGTTTGTCCGGAGTTAGGGCGCCCATCAGGGCCTGCATCTTTTCGGCCCATGACATCTCTGATTCCAGGATTTTTAAAGCGTTCGCTTTTTCCAGTGCAATGAATCTATCTAATACAGCCGAAACAATCTCACTCTTTGACTGAAAATATTTGTATACTGTTTTTTTGCTTATCCCCAAATCTGCGGCAATCTGATTAATAGTAAACTTCCGCCAACCGTATTGAACTATCTTTTCCCTTGCAGTCAGGACAATAATGTCTCTCATATAATTTGTTTCCTTTTAAGAATTAATTTTTCACCCGGTCTGGGAGATTTATTAAGTTTCCCCGGCTTATTAATTAATAATAGTCGTTTTTTTTAATTATTGTCAAGTCCCGTCATATGCTGCCAGAATATGTCATAAAATGAAACAGTATGTCCTGTGTCCAGCGCCAGGTACCCAAAACCATTGATAGTATCGGGTTTCACATGGTTTAACATTATTTACATCGAGTTGGTCAGGCAGGATAACCTTACCTGAGTGTCGAATCATTAGGGTGAAAAGGGGTGGGTTTGTGTTAGTACTTGGTGTCGACCCTGGTTCAGCGATAACCGGATTCGGGTTAATTAAAGAAACCGGTAATAAGCTGTCAGCCGTAGATTACGGCTGTATTCGGACCACCACCTCCCAATCTACCGAGACAAGGCTACAGATTATCTATCAGGAGATAAAAGCTATCATCAAGAAGTATGAGCCGGACCATTTTGCTGTCGAAGAGCTGTTTTTTAACAAAAATGTCCGGACCGCGCTGACCGTCGGGCAGGCCCGGGGAGTAATAATGCTGGCCGGGGCGGAATGCGGCCTGCCGGTTCACGAATACACACCTCTCCAGGTAAAACAGGCAGTTGTCGGTTACGGCAGAGCAGACAAGACTCAAATCCAGTTTATGGTTAAAACCATCCTCGGCCTGCCGAAAATACCTAAGCCTGACGATGTGGCTGACGCCTTAGCTATTGCTATCTGCCATACCCATTACTTTAAATCCGCAGGATTTATCCTGAACCAACAGGGACCAACAGCATAGAATATCGGAGGTTGAAAATGATTGCATTTCTTCGGGGCCAACCGGTGAGTACCGGGGCGGATTGTGTGATTTTAGATGTAACCGGTATCGGTTACCGTGTTTTTGTCCCCACCTCCGTAATCGCGGCGCTGGCAGGTCAGAACAGTGAAGTGACTCTCCATACATATCTACACGTGCGGGAAGATGCCATGCAGTTATATGGTTTCCTTCAGGAAGAGGACCTGGGGGTATTCGCATCCCTCATTCAGGTTTCGGGGATTGGACCTAAAGTTGCCCTGGCAGTTCTGTCGTCAATGACGGCTTCTTCTTTTATCCAGGCGGTTTTGCACGAACAGGTAGACATTTTGACCCAGGTTCCGGGGGTTGGCAAGAAGACCGGCCAGCGGGCTATCATCGAACTTAAAGATAAGTTTGCCAAGATGAATGCCGGCCGGGAAATGGCGCTGCCCGGTATTTCGACCGGTTCTCCGGGCGGAATGGATGACGCCTTACAGGCCCTTATCGCCCTGGGGTACAGTCCCGTAGAGGCCAGAAGGGCTCTCGGTAAAATATCACCTGCCGAAAATGGCCCTTTGAAGCTGGAAGATATCGTTAAAATGGCTTTGAAGGAACTGGGCCGGTTTTAAACAACCACAGCATTAAACAACTAGAGTCATTAATTAAAAGACGGCAAAATCGGAGGTAGTGATGGAGGAACGCATTGTTTCGACCGGGGTTAAGGAAGAAGACTTGGAAATAGAGTATGGTCTGCGGCCCCGCCGGATATCGGAATACATAGGCCAAGCGAAGGTGAAGGAAAACCTGTCGATATTTATTGAAGCAGCCAGGGCGCGGGGGGATTCCCTCGACCACGTCCTGCTGTTCGGGCCTCCCGGACTCGGCAAAACAACTCTGGCTCACATAATTTCCAATGAGATGGGTGTGAATGTGCGGGTGACTTCCGGACCGGCTATAGAGAGGCCGGGGGATTTGGCTGCTATCCTGACGAATCTGTCCCCCCGGGATGTCCTTTTTATTGATGAGATCCACAGGTTAAACCGTAGTGTGGAAGAGGTTCTTTACCCGGCGCTCGAAGACTACGCTTTGGATATTATAATTGGTAAGGGGCCCAGTGCCAGGTCTCTGCGGATTGACTTACCCAAGTTTACTATGATTGGAGCCACTACAAGGGCAGGGCTGTTAACATCACCGCTGAGAGACAGGTTTGGAGTCATATTCAGGTTAGATTTCTATAATGAGTCCGAACTGCAGGAAATAGTCATCAGAACCGCCCGGATACTCAAGGTAGAAGTTGATGCTGCAGGAGCGGTAGAGATTGCCAGGCGCTCTAGGGGTACCCCCAGGGTGGCTAACCGCCTGTTAAAAAGAGTAAGGGATTACGCCCAGGTCAGGGCCGCAGGCATAATTACCCTGACGGTCGCCAAAGAGGCGCTGGCTATGCTGGAAGTAGATTTGCTGGGACTTGACAACACCGACCGAAAACTTCTCTTAACGATAATCCAGAAGTTCGGCGGAGGCCCGGTGGGTATAGATACGATCAGCGCTGCTACGGGCGAGGAGTCAGAGACGATTGAAGATGTATATGAGCCGTACCTTCTGCAACTGGGGTTTATCAACCGCACACCGAGGGGAAGGATAGTTACCCCTTTGGCTTACCGGCACCTTGGGATTGCTGTTGACAAAGAATCCGGTCAGCCAACACTGTTCCGGTAAGACGATAATTTTGAAATTTTTAAAAAATAGATTTTAACCCTTATAAACACCAAAACGGTTACGAAACATATTATTAATGGGGAGAGGTGTAAACCACCATGGGGTTTCTCTTCCAGGACAACCTAAAAGAGGGGGAAACTACTGATTGTGCCCAATTGGCCTTAGAAGCCAAGAATGGGAATAGTATGGTGCGTGAGCGCCTGATTAAGAGTTACACCCCTTTTATTCTGAAGACCACTTCGAAGGTTAGCGGACGCTATGTCCGCATGGGAGAAGATGATGAAGTAAGCATTGGCCTGATGGCATTCAATGAAGCCATTGATTGTTTTGATACTGGGAAGAATTCTTCGTTTCTGAGTTTTGCCGAAACGGTCATCAAAAGAAGGCTCATCGATTACTTCAGAAAAGAATCTGCCGTTGGGAAGAAGGTTTCGCCTTTATCGAGCTTTGAGCATGATGATGACGAGAACGCCGACGGAACCTATTATTATCTGGAGGCCAAACGGTCAGTTGAGGAATTTAAAGAGAAAAACTCGGCTGCGGACCGGAAAGAGGAAATTTTACTCTTTACACAAAAGCTGAATGAATTTGGAATCAGTTTCGGGGATCTGGTGGAAATCTCACCAAAACATGAAGATGCCCGGATTAGAGCGATGGAAGTTGCCAAAATCATTGCCTCAGACAGTGAAATGGCAGCCTGTGTCATCAATAAAAAAGAACTTCCTTTAAAACTTCTTGAACAGAGAGTAGATATCAGCAGAAAGACGTTAGAGAGACAGAGGAAATACATAATTGCAGTCACTTTAGTGTTAATGAGTGATTTTGAACACCTAAAACAATACATTGCCAAAGCTTTTTAAGATGAAACAATACCTGCCAAAGCTTTTTAGGAAAGGAGGGGACATTGTGGAACAGCTTACAGGAATGGTAATGGAACGAACCGGAAGCCATGTCATATTGATGACTTCCCAAGGGGAATTTAAAAAGGTCAGAATCGCTGGCAGTATGCCTGATATTGGCGAAGAAGTCCGTATTCCGGTAGTCCACAGGCGGTTCTTTAATATGCCAAGAGCCAGTTGGCTTGCTGCTGCCGCTGCCGTTATCCTGTTAGTATTAGCCAGTCCCCTGCTGACCACGATTAACCAACCACCTGAGGTTGCTATGGCCTATATCTCTGTTGACATCAACCCGAGTGTTGAACTAACGATGAGCAACCGTTACAATATCATTGACGCCCAGGCTATCAACGCGGATGGAGAAAAAATTCTGGCCGGGGTTGATATTAAAGGTTCCAATGTTAAAAATGCGGTGGCAAGCATTGCCGAAGAGGCCATTGAACTTGGCTTCATCCGTAAAAACTACGATAATGAAGCCCTTCTAAGTGTATCTCTTCTACCGGGGGCTAACATTGACAAGGACGTATTTGAGAAAACCCTTGTTGCTTCCGCTAACAGTGTCCTCCAGAAGAACAAAATCGAGGTAGCCTTTCAAACAATCCATGTTCCTTCTATAGTTAGGGAAAATGCTAAGAAAAAGGGCCTATCATCTGGTAAATATGCGGTTCTTATTGAAGCCGTAAACGCGGGCTTACCGGTAACCGAAAAGGATATGCGGGAAAAAAGCATTGTAGTGGCTATTTCCAACGCCGGGGGGCAGCCTGAGCAGATAATTGGTCAGGCCCGCCAGGAGGAACAGTTTGACCTTAAGGAGCAAAAATACCGGGCCATTGCCAGTCAAACCAGACCTGCAGGATCCGCTCCCGGGGAAGGACAGACAACTCCTGGGGTAATTACTGATAAACCGGCTGGGGATACCGTAAAGCCTAATCAGGATAATAAATTGATTGAGCCTATCCGCCGGGATGGCGGACCTGAGGACAGGCGGTCGGGTTCTTCGGTGAATGTTGTCGGCGATTCTACAAAAACCGGTACCGATAATAACCAGCCTGCTGTGACTCCTCCGGTTAACACCACTCCAACTATTACTCCAGATGACACGACCGGCAGTGATGATGTTAATAACAACTACATGGGACCGGAAGAACCATCAGGCCAGCCGTCGGTTAATGATGATCAGATGTCCAGAGTAAAACCGAATTTCTAAACAAGAAGCTATAAGAAGGGTAAGGATTGCCCAGGTAATCCTTACCCCTTTTTTATGTGTTTCGGTGATGTGTTCCAATTAAACGCGGATGCGATAATATTCGCATTTTTTATTGGTTGGCAGGAAACGCTGTAGATTTTGTCGAAAAAAAGTAAGTATAATTTACTTGGAGAGGAAGATTTTGCTATGGGACGTTGTGGTAGTATAACAGGTAAATTAATTATAGTGTTGTGTGTAACCGTGGCTTTGGCGGGCATCATCTGCTTACCGGCCTGGGCGCAGGTCCCGGCAAATGTCAGAGTAGGTCTGATCACATCCAACACAGGTTCCCAGTACCGCAATGCCAGTGCTGTTGCCTTCTCTGTCAAGGGGAGTTATGAGGTAGTTGACCTGGCCACAATTCCCGGGGGTGAAGTAATCGCAGCCCCGGCCGAATCGGAAGAATGGCAGGTCTTCTATCTGGCGGGCGGACTGCAGATATGCAAAAATCTGGAGCCTGTGAAAACAACAACCGGTCCGATAGTTATCAGGGAAACTGCGCATAGTCCGGCCAATAGGGTATGCCTTGACGATTATACCACCAACGGCTCGGTAGCCAACATTGGCAGATGGTACCGGGGAAACATGGAGTTCCGCGGAAACGTAAATGGGGTAGTGGTTGTCAACGAACTACCGATAAACGAATACCTGTATGGGGTTGTACCCAGGGAAATGAGCAACAGCTGGCCATTAGAGGCCTTAAAAGCCCAGGCCATAGCGGCCAGGACATACACTGTGGCTAATTACAGCAAACATGTGGTAGAAGGCTTCAATATGCTTGATACCACTTCTGATCAGGTTTATGGGGGATTTAACAGCGAAGGCGCAAATGCTACAGCGGCAGTTCAGCAAACCTCAGGTAAGATTTTGTTATATGATGGACAGCCTATCAGCGCCGTCTATCATTCGACGAGTGGAGGCCATACTGAAGATAATGACAATGTCTGGAGATCTACTCCCTGCGCTTACCTGCGGGGCAAGGACGACCCGTACAGCACCAAGCGGGGCTTGGCGAACTGGACCTACACTACTTCCATTGATGATGTTAAAAACAAGCTTATCCAGGCAGGTCAGCAGATTGGGCCGATAAGTTCAATCAAGCTTGATAAATATCACTCCGGCCGGGTGGAGACAGTTATTGTATCTGACATTAACGGCAATACTATAACGAAAAGCGGGACAGCTTTCGGGCAGATGTTTAACCCCGGGTTTAAGACTGACAGTAGCGGAGGCAGTAATTACCTGCGATTTATGAGCAGATTCTTTGATGTTAAAATGGATCAGGTGTCAAATCCTGTCTTTTCCGTTTTAAACGGGGCGGGACAAAAGGTGTCTGCAGGTGGCGCTTCCTTGTACGGAATTTCAGATGACGGGGGCGCCGGAATCCTTAATCCCGGAGGTCCTGACTTTTATGTCCAGGATGCTTCCGGTACCTCCACATTAAATAAGGCGGCAACAGGCGCCATAGTATTTGAAGGCCACGGATGGGGCCACGGTGTAGGTATGTCCCAGTGGGGCGCTTACGAAATGGCCGATCAGGGCAAATCCTACGAAGATATTTTAACATTTTACTACACAAGTGTGGACATTGGTTCCTAGTTGCTAGGGCCAGGTGTAAGTAGTTAGTGTAAAAAGAAAACACAGAGTTCCTAGCGCAGCAAAGCTGCAATCAAACATTTGAAAAAAGCCGCGGATGACGCGGATGAACGCGGATTAGAACGACGCGGA
>PGZN01000048.1 GCA_002840165.1 Firmicutes bacterium HGW-Firmicutes-8 | reverse complement strand
AGAGTCATGGTCAAGGTTGGACGCAATTCCCCGTGTCCGTGCGGCAGCGGGGAGAAGTACAAACGATGCTGCGAGAAGAAGGAAGCCGAATTGAAACGGACCGAGCTTCCGGTAGGCCGTTTTCGGTACGAACCCGGCAGCTATGGTGGCCTGGGGCGCGGGTACATGCCATCCATCCTCGGATACAAGGAGATTGGGCCAGACTCATGGGCGGAGCATCTCTGCCTCGTGAAGCCAGACACCGTAGTCGAGGATCAGGACGTGGCGACTTCCATGGCCGAGAAGCACCTGGCCGTTGCAAGACAAGCTCAAATAGACGGAGGAGGGAGTCCGCAGGACTTCGCCTTGTCGTTGCGGCACGAGGGGTATAAGAGCGTCTCGGATTTCCGCATGGTTAATACCCAGGCGTAGAATAAACGCTTGCAGTCAGATTGGCCTTCCGCTTCACTCCAGGCCAACCGCTGAAGCGTGTCGTTATGTGCAGTTGATCTCTTAGCTCTCCGAAAACTTGGTACCTGGCGACAAATGCGACTTGTCCCAAGTTCTCATGGGTGGTTCACCCGTGTCTTGCCGCGCCGGTTTTACTCCCATATATGTTGATTAGAAATGTTTCTCTGCGCTGCTTTACTGTGGAAGCCTATGGAGAAAAGCCCCTCGACGCAACAGCCTGATATGTCTATGGTTACTACTGGAGCGTCTATGCTTTCACAGGCGTCTTATATGGCAAGAACAACAATATCTTGGGTATTATACGGGTCCATATAAATAATGTTCTGTGCAAAGGAGATAAGAAGATGAATCAAACAATCTGCAACGCCATTCGCAATAGAAGACTTCTCAGCTTCACCTATGATGGGTATCCTCGCATAGTCGAACCACATGCCTACGGGATAACAACGGCTGGACATGAGGAAATCCGATGTTACCAGGTCCGTGGAACCGGCTCCGATGGTAAAAGTACCGGCTGGCACCTCATGACCGTTTCCAAAATCTCGGGTTTAACAATACTGGAAGATTCATTTTCAACCGCGAGACCAGGATATAAACGAGGTGACAAAGGTATGTCCACCATCTTTTGTGAATTATAGCCGCACCACAGTAGCTCGGCCCGCGGGGCATTGACGGACCGTTTTGTACAGTCGCTTTAGTGCCTCTTATACGGCAAGAGCAACAGTATCTCGGGTATTATGCAGGACAACGTTAGGTACACAAAAAAAGCTGGTGGAATGCACTATGAAGAATTGTAGCTGTTCCGAAATGCAAGGTAGCGTCAGAGAAAGAACGTTGGAAATATTCGCCACTATTAGGTCTCGTTGTCCTGTCTTAAAACAAATCTTCGTTCCTGACAATATATGGCCTGAATTTCAGAAATGGCATCGTCAACCGGACAAGGCTGCTTTCCATCGTTCAATTTTGCTCTTGGCATTAGAGCGGGGCTACTTGGGTCGGGTCACATCGGCGATTCACCGGTATTTGATTACCGCTGGACTTCCGAGAACGGAAGTTAGAAAACAATATCTGAAGGACCTCCGCGAACGCTGGATGTACTCTTCCGCAATGGAACGGCACCGAAAATTCCGGAGTTTTTTCGGCAAAGTGGTTGAACTTCAATTTGCGGAGTGGCTGGAATCACAAGGCTGGACAGTTTCTGAACTAGAAGCGTTACAAGAGGGACCAGACATTGGAGCTAAAAGAACTGAACGCCGGGACACAGCCTTTGAGGTAAAGTTCATTGGCAAAGAGGATTTCGACTTTGAGAAACTTCTGGAAAGTATCAAAGACGAAGAAAAAGAAGGGGCCGGCGGGTGGTCTGCATCTCCGTATGTAGCGGCCAACTATCTTTTGTTCAGAGCCTATGAAGCGGCGAAACAGCTCAAAAAAACAACCTATGACCGCATTGCCGTGCTGGTTATATCAGAAAATGATCACACGTGGTTCAGATTCCATGACCAAATCAAGAACAACTGGATTGATTGGACAAATCCCACCTACTTTTCTGGAGACGATAAGTGGGAAGAATTTTTGACGCGTCAAAAAACTCGTTATCCCAATCTTAAAGACGACCTGAAACCGACTTTAGAAAGTCTGAATGCGGTTTGGATTCTGGGGCATTCCAATCACCAATTTAATCTTAAGGTAGAAGTACCTTTCGGAGCATAACAAGCGTTGCACCGTTAGATGGGTTCTTGACAACCATTTTTGTTGATTATATACTGTGACTAATAATAGAACAAAGTAAAAATAAACAATAATAAAGGAGCCCAAAAATGGAAATTACTTTGCCGCTGGAAAAAATGTCAACAGAAGAAAAAATCCGAATCATGGAAGATATTTGGGATGATTTATGCAAAAAAGCAGACAGCTTATCATCACCATCTTGGCATAAAAACGTTTTGCACAAAAGAGAGGAACAGATAAAAAATGGTGATGACGAATTTGTAGATTGGGATAATTGTCGGCGAAATTCGGCATGGATAAGAAATAAATTGAAATGATGAAGCCCCATGTGAAAACGTGGGGCTTTCCCGTTTATAATTCCGGTCTATAGTTCTCCTCAATCCGTACTTACCCCCGAGAAAAGCAGTATCAGTATTTTACAACAACTGCATTATTGGCTATGATAGTCCAAACATCCGGGTCTTCCATGCCCAGTCTCCATAAGGCAATTCCGCTTATCCCTAACCGGTAAGCTAACTGTATCTTGGCTAAGATGCTGGCGCTGTTTTCAAACCAGACTTCGTGGTAGTTCCCCTGAGCATCATTGTAGGGAAACATAGGTGTTTGGGATTCCTGATCAAAAATTATCTGCCTGTTATATGTCCCGGCCAGTTGAATTGCCGTTTCGTATGTAACATAAGAATTCCTTCCGGTTGAAACATTGAAGTCAAAACCAAATACAGATACTGCTGCAATTATTTTTTCTCTCGGCATTTTAGTAATGGTATAATTTAAGACCCGGTCCATCCAGCCCGTTGACACTACAGGACCGGGCCCGCTTCCCGGCCACCCATGCTCGTTATAAAGCATCACAACAAATTTATCAACTGCACGACCAATTACACTATAATTAAAGGGGGCTGAAAACGGATTGGTTGGTTGGTCACTTACTCTGGAGGGTACCGAAGCAGAAAAGAAATACCCTCTTGGTCTTAAAGTATTTCCTATTTCAGTGAATAATAATGATAAACGTTCACTGTCTTCAATGTACACATCTTCTATGTCAATATTAATCCCGTCAAAATTGTATCTCTCAATCAATCTAACCAGATTGGCTGCAAAGGTTCTTCTATTCTCAGGAGTTGCCACCAGCTGTCTGATCACTTCTTTGGAGGTGTTTGGGTCCCCGGTTCTATAAAGAAGGTTATGAACTACAGGAACTATCTTAATATTGTTCCGGTGGGCAATTGCTACAAGGGTCTCCACATCGCGGTCTGTAAAGGACCCGAACTTCTCAATCTGGGTTGGGTTAGCTCTGGATATCCTAAACATGAATAACCCGGCAACAGACAACTGTTGAGTATTGTTTGCAAATGAAGAGAAAGAACTCGGCAGGCCAGGCCCTTCTTCCAGGGTATAAAATCCCAGGATACCGACGACCGGCTTCCCACCGCCGTAATTAAACCGGGTAACTATGGTTTGAGCTACCCACCCCTCTCTTCCGTTAAATAAACGGACCTTATACCAACCCCTGCTGTAATCCAGGACCGGAAGCCGTCCTCCTCTTACGATCCGGGCCAGTTCCGGATAACCGGTTCCCGGTCCGTTTCGCACGCTGGCAGTGCTTGTATTGACCATCACGTCGATATAAAATGGAATTATTAATCGTTGTCCAATGAGCAGCTCAGCAGTATTCAGGTTATTGGCCGCCAGGATACTTCCTACCGTCGTATTGAACTTCTTAGCGATTAAATATAATGAATCTCCGGCGGCAACTGTATAAACCGGAAGGCCGGTAATCGGAACAAATTGGCTGTACAATGTACCACATGACATTATCCCCCTTAGTATATCAGTACATGTTATATTATTCAGCCAAACATCTTATGGTGATTTATGGAGGTCATTCGTCCGATTGCGGCCTGGTTGGTTTGCTGCGCAAACCTGCCAATTTAATTGATAAAGGAGAGCGTATAACGCTCTCCTTATTTTGGGTTAGGCTAAATAGTCAACATTTGTTTGGTTTAATACCTTTTTAACATAATTCTGTGTTTCTTTAAAGGGAGGAATACCCCCGTATCGCTGAACATTCCCCGGTCCTGCATTGTACGCCGCTAAAGCCAGCTGCATATTTCCGTCAAACCGGTCAAGCATTTGTCGAAGGTATTTAGCTCCTCCTTCAATGTTTTGGCCGGGGTCGAAGGGATTATCTACTCCGAGCGATTTGGCTGTGCCTGGCATCAGCTGCATCAAGCCCTGAGCGCCTGCTGAGGAACGGGCCGAGGGATCGAAGTTAGACTCCACCTTGATAACTGCCCTCAGTAAACTTGGGTCAAGGTCATATCTTTGGGCAGCCTGTGTAATCATTGAATTAAAATCACCTGACAAACCTGTCAGCCCGCCCTGCTCCCGAGGCATTTTATTAATCTTCCCAGATAGCGAGTTAAAAGGTCTCCAACTTCGCGCCGAACTAACTGCATCAGTAAATTTCATGAGAAAAAGCATTTCCAGAAAGTCCCACACATTAATGCCTCCTTCCCACTTCCTTTTCATAGTAATACTTTTTGTTAAATTTGTAAAGAACCATCGAAGCTAATTTTACATAGACTGGGATATGACTGTGATCGAAGAAAATTGTTAATAATATCGATGATTGACCAGTGATACAGCTGAGGACGGCTGTGGATTTACGGGAAGGAGGTTGTTTGGATGAAAGATAGGGAATCCTGTTATTTCTGCGGTCGCGGAATAACAGCCGAAGCAGACCGGCTGACAATCTTGGGACAACCAATGTGTTTCTCCTGTGAGAAACAGTTAGTCGGGATGTCTGTAAAAGATGATTGTTACAAGAAATTCCAAGACAAAATTAAAACCTTATGGTTTACTTGATCAGTGCCGCGGCACTGATTTTTTTTGTAGGTGAAACCTCGCACTTATGATAGAATTAAAAAAATGGGCAAAAGACTTTACGTGAAAAGGAATTTAACTTTGATAAGGCGAATTAAACTTGAAGAAAGGGGCTTCTGCAGTGAAAGACTCCGGTGAAACACCTTTGCTTAACGCGCTCGTCAAGCGCAGGAGACTGAAGACAACTCCTTTTCATATGCCGGGTCACAAACTGGGGAAGGGCCTCCTGCCGAAATTCGCCAAGTTAATGAGAAACGACCCCTTTGCTTTTGATTTGACTGAAGTACCCGGTTTGGATGACCTTCATAACCCAACAGGGCCGATTAAGGATGCTCAGTCACGCGCGTCCCGTTTGTTTGGGGCAGAGCATACATTTTTTTTAGTTAATGGTACAACGGTTGGTATCCATGCTTCTATTTTAGCAGTCTGCAAACAAGGTGAAGAAATTATCCTCCCAAGGGACATCCACCGATCGGCAATCGGGGCATGTATATTGGCCGGTGCACGGCCTATCTACCTTCCTTTGAGAGTAGACCCCGATTTTTTTATTCCATATCCCCCTACCGCTGACGAAGTTGCTTTGGTACTGCAAACACACCCTTCAGCTAAATCTGTGTTTCAGGTGTACCCTTCATATTATGGTTTAGCTTCAGACTTAACATCAATTGCCCGGTTAGCCCACAGCCGTGGTTTGCCGGTTATAGTCGATGAGGCCCATGGTTCACATTTTAAGTTTAATGAACAGCTTCCTTTAACCGCCCTTGAATCGGGGGCGGATTTAAGCGTTCAGAGTACACATAAGACTCTCGGGGCTTTCACTCAGGCGTCGATGCTGCATATTGGGAGCCATCTGGTTAAGGCCGACGATGTCAGACGCCAGCTGCACATATTACAGACCACAAGCCCGTCTTATCTTTTAATGGCTTCACTGGATGCCGCGATAGGACATATGGAACTATCAGGAAACACTATCGTAGCAAAAACCGTCGAGATCGCTAACCGGGTCAGGGCTGAACTTAAATTAATTCCCGGCCTAAAATGCCTGGATGAAGAAGTTTGCGGAAAAAACGGTACCGCCGCCTTTGACCCCACTAAACTATATATCTCTACGCAGGACGTTGGTTTAACGGGGTATCAGGCTGCCGAATTATTGATTAAGAAATACCGTATTCAGGTAGAATTAGGGGACAGGTTGGGCATTTTATGCCTGTTCTCGATAGGAACGAGTCCTGCTGATGCAGATAATCTGGTCAGGGCTTTGAGGGAAATAGCCGCCGGGGGTAAGCAGCGAAAGATAAAAAGGTCCGCTGACTTGATCACCCTTCCTTTACCAAAAGTAGTTCTAACTCCTCGGGAAGCATGGTTTGCGGTTTTAAAAACGGTTCCCCTGAAAGACTCGGTCGGAGAAATCGCGGCCGAAGCAATTGCTCTATACCCCCCTGGGGTACCGCTGATATGCCCGGGGGAAATGATAACAAATGAGGTTATTGAAGTTATCAATAAGCTAAGGGCGGAATCCGGTTCGTTTCATGGTCCGGCGGACCCTAACCTTAGGCGGATAACTATCGTCGATTCCTGTTAATACTATATTATGGAGGAACAGATGAAAGGTATATTTATCACATTTGAAGGGCCTGATGGTTCCGGCAAGACAACTCAAATGGAGATGCTGGGGGAACGGTTGGAGAGCCTGGGCCGTGATGTGGTTTATACCAGGGAACCCGGTGGGACTGGAATCGGGGAAGATATCAGAGATATACTGCTTGACTCTTCCAATACTGCTATGGTTCACCGGACTGAAGCCCTGCTGTATGCGGCAGGCCGCGCCCAGCATGTGGACGAATTGATCAAGCCGGCTCTCGGACAGGGTAAAATTGTACTTTGTGACAGGTTTATTGATTCTACGATAGCTTATCAGGGCTTTGGCAGAGGTATAGATCTTGGTTTTCTAAACGAATTGAATAATATAGCCGTGGCCGGTCTGCTGCCTGACCTGACCTTAATTTTGGACATTGACCCGGCTTTGGGGATCGAACGGATAAATGAGAAAAGGGTTTTGAAATCTGGCCGGGCAAAAGACCGTATAGAACAGGAACACATTAATTTTCATGAAAGGGTTAGAAAGGGTTTTCACCACCTGGCTGCATCAGACCCCAAAAGGTGTAGAATAATCAATGGGGGAAAAGACACCGAAACCGTACATCGTGAACTTTTCCGGATCGTAAACGAGGTGCTGCTGAATGAAGATACGTAAAGCTGCCAAGGAAAACGCAGCCAGCCCCGGAGTCAGGGAAGGCAGGCAATCTGTCAACCGGGTGCAGCCATCTTTTGGTGACCAGATGCACCGGATTCAGTCTGACCTTATTCACGAAAAACTGGAGAGCTTGTTTAATGATATTGATGAACAGGGCAAAATACTGAGAGAGTCCCTTAATTTAAAGGATTTAAAGAAATATAAAGATCTGATTCAAAAATTCCTGGACTACGCCGTTAACAAGATGTATCGTTTAAAGGAACAGGCCGGCTGGGATCGAAAAGGCAGACATAAAATATACACCTTGGTTGAAACGGTAAATAAAGGGTTGGAAGAATTGACAACCATGCTGATGTCAGAACAAAAAGACCAAATTGCAATCTTAGCCAAGGTCGATGAAATCCGCGGTTTATTGATAGACGTATATTCTTAATTTGTGATGACAGAGGGTTAGTAGATATGGTGATTGCCAAAGTAATCGGTCACACCCGCGCAAAAAGGGTTTTGCAGAATGCAATGACAGAAAACAGGGTGGCCCATGCTTACCTTTTTCATGGCCCTGCGGGTACGGGGAAAACGACATTAGCAAGAGCCTTTGCCGGTGCTTTATTATGCCGGCAGGGTACAGGGGATGCCTGTGGGAAGTGTTCTGTCTGCCATCGGGTTAATGAAGGACAGTTTCCTGACTTTTTTGTTTTACATCCCGCAGGAAACAACATCAAGATAGACCAGATTAGGGAATTACAAAGAAAAGCCCAGTTCAAACCCTACGAGGCAGACAGAAAGATATATCTGATCAGCCAGGCTGAAAGTATGACCCGTGATGCGGCCAACTGCCTGCTGAAGGTCCTTGAGGAACCACCGCCTGACACGTTTTTTTTACTGACTGCGGTTAATCAGCATAAACTACCGCCGACAATAGTCTCCAGATGCCAGTTGATACCGATAGGAAAGGTACCGTTAGACCAAATAAAACAGATGTTGGTTGAGGATATCGGGGTAGGCCCTGAAATGGCGGCCTTGTATGCTTCACTCTCGGACGGACTCCCCGGTGTGGCCAGAGAAATGGCCGAATCAGGAAAAAACCTACAGGTTCGGGAACTTGTTTTCTATTTGGTCGAACAAATTGAAGAAAATGATATCAACGGGTTATTGAAGACTGCTGAGGAATTTGAAAAGAAAAAAGATGTTTTGAATCAGGTTCTTGAGCAGCTTTTGCTCTGGTATAGAGACCAGTTGATATGGGTACAGACAGGTGAAGAAAAACTTGTCATTAATATTGACAAGCTGAACAAATTAAAGAACTGTTCGACAGCCGCGGGCAGGGACTACCTGGTTAAAAGTATAACAAATATATTAGAAGCCAAAAGCCAGATTGAACAGAACGTAAACCTTCGGCTTACACTGGAAGTATTACTGATCAGGCTTTCAAGAACAGCTTAAATAATAGGTGACACGGATAGGGAGGGTTTTAAAGCAATGGTGGAAGTAATAGGTGTGAGGTTTAAATCTGCCGGAAAAATATATTATTTTGACCCGGACAGTATTGCGCTCGAATTAGGAGATACCGTTATTCTGGAAACAACCAGGGGTGTTGAGTGCGGCCAGGTTGTAGTTAAGCAAAAGATGGTTAGTGAAGAGGAGATTGTCGCGCCCCTAAAAAAGATCATTCGAAAAGCCACGGCTGTTGATTTAAAACAGGTGGAAATCAATACCGGCAAAGAAAAGGAAGCCTACAAGACTTGCCTTAAGAAAATAGAGGAACATGGTTTACCGATGAAATTGGTTGACGTTGAGTATACGTTTGATGCCAACAAGATTATTTTTTATTTTACCGCTGATGGTCGGATTGATTTTCGGGAGCTGGTTAAAGATTTGGCGGCAATCTTCCGCACCAGAATTGAACTCAGGCAAATTGGGGTGCGTGATGAGGCAAAAATGTTGGGCGGTTTGGGTTCATGCGGACGCGGTTTGTGCTGTACCACGTTCCTTGGGGAATTCGAGCCGGTTTCAATCAGGATGGCTAAAGAACAAAACCTTTCCCTTAACCCCACGAAGATTTCGGGTATATGCGGTCGCCTGATGTGCTGTCTTAAATATGAAAGCGAAGCATACGAAGCAGAAAAGGCCAGCTATCCTCCAGAAGGCGCGGTAGTAATTTCACCTCTTGGCGAGGGAAAAATAGTATCTGTAAATATTTTAAAGAAAACCGTTTTGGTGGAATTGAAAGAAAGCAAACAGCTGACGGAATTCCGGCCTTCCGAACTGGAGAGACGCCGCCCCGAAAAAACGGGGGAAGGCAAAGCAAAGGCGACCCCGGCGCCCCAAGACAACGAACACGAATAAAGCAGGAACGTTGGCTGCCGGAGAAGCCGGGAGGTGAACGACTTTGAAACAATTTACCAGTCTCTTGATTGAATTTGAAGAGAGAGTTAAGCATTTGGTAGAGGAACTTCAATTTCTGAAAATGCGGGCTTATGCGCTGGAAGACGAAAACGAGAAGCTTCGCAAAGAAATCATGGATGTTTACCAATACTATCTTAAAGAGACCGGGGACCATAAAAAAGGCGATCAAAAGCCAGGGCAGGGGCTTGACAACCTGATCAGGTTATATAACGATGGGTTTCACATCTGTAATTTGCATTTCGGGCAATCTCGTTCCGAGGGGGATTGCTTGTTTTGTAGAGGTTTTCTCGAGAAAAGGTAACCGGGGGCCTGCCTATGGCGACCAAGCCAGATGCCAACCTTAATTTTGAACTGTTTGATAATGAACGCCTTGACGACTTGGTGCGGGGTGGTTTAAAGATAATCCAGTCCCCGTCGGCTTTTTGCTTTTCGATGGACGCCGTGCTGCTGGCCAACTTTGCATCGGTTAAAAAAGGGGACCGGGTAGTCGATCTTGGAACAGGTACGGGTGTTATCCCACTGTTGATATCAACCCGGAATGAAGTAAAAAAGATTATCGGTCTGGAAATACAGCCGGAAAGTGTCGAGCGGGCTCGCAGGAGTGTAAACGGAAATAATCTTGCCCACCTGATTGAGATAATTCAGGGAGATATTCGTGAAGCCCATAGTTTTCTGGGAACTGGCAGATTTGACCTGGTTACGGCCAACCCTCCGTATCTTCCCGTTGGAAGGGGGGCCAGAAACCGGACAGAGCCGATTGCCATTGCCCGTCATGAGCTGTTCTGCAATTTGGAGAGTACTATCAGCACTGCCGCCAGGTTGGTTAAATATGGAGGCCGGGTGGCAATTGTCCACCGGCCCGACCGGTTGGGTGATATAATCATCCAGATGAATAACCACCACCTGAAGCTGCGCAGGCTGCAGCTGGTTTACCCGAGGCCGGGGAAAAAGCCGAATATCGTATTACTGGAGGCTCAGCTTGGCGGTAACCCCGAACTGGTTATTCTGGAGCCGTTTTTTGTTTATAATAACGAAGGGAATTATACGGTTCAGTTCTGGAACACCTATTACCCGGGTTTACCCTATCCTTCTACAGGCGGTGATTTTGTTGCCGAATAAACACTATACCTATATTGCCAGGTGCCGGAGCGGGGTCCTTTATACCGGATATACCAACGACCTTGAACGGAGAGCGGAAAAACACAACCGGGGTAAAGGAGCCAAATTTACGCGTGGGCGGGGTCCGGTTGAAATAATATACTTTGAGGAGTTTCCGTCTAAAAGTGCAGCTATGGTCAGAGAAGCTGAGATTAAACGATTGACGAAACCGGAAAAGCTAAAAATGATTGTGGTGACAGAAAATGAATGAGGATGCTAAACCTGGGAGTCTTTACCTGTGTGCAACACCGATTGGCAACTTAGAAGACGTAACTTTAAGGGCCCTGCGGATAATGCGGGAGGTAAGCCTGATTGCGGCTGAAGATACAAGACATACCAGAAAACTGCTGAGCCGCTATGATATCCATACCCCCCTGACAAGTTACCACGAACACAATAAGCGGGAAAAAGGACCAAAACTTGTTGCTCAGCTTAAAGAGGGAAAAGATATTGCGCTCGTCTCCGATGCCGGGACTCCGGGCATCTCTGACCCCGGGCAGGAATTAGTGCTGCTGGCTGTTGAAGAGGGCCTTACGGTAATACCGGTCCCCGGGGCTTCGGCCGTAATTGCAGCTTTAACCAGCTCCGGGCTGTCTACCGGCAGGTTCGCTTTTGAGGGGTTCCTGCCCCGGGTAAGGAAAGAGAGAAATAAGGTCCTCAACCAGATTGTGGCGGAGGAAAGGACTTTTGTCTTTTACGAGTCGCCCCAGCGCATTATGAAGACCCTTCAGGAAATCCTGACTTTTGCGGGTGACAGAAACATTGTCGTGGCAAGGGAACTGACGAAGGTCCATGAGGAGATTTTAAGAGGGCAGATATCACAGATAATTGAGCATTTCCGGGGTCATTCACCGAAGGGGGAGTTTACTGTTGTTTTAGACGGGCGGAATGATAAAACAAAAGAACTCCCCATCAGGAGTTCCTCTGATCTTTATAAAATGGTTACTGGTTATCTTGTTCAGGGATTTGATAAGAAAGGCGCCATCAAAGAGACGGCCCGCACTATCGGAATTAGTAAAAAAGAGGTGTACAGCGCGGTTCTTGAAGTGGAAAATAAATAATCGCAGCATGGTTTTTGGCAGAAAAAAAGAAAGACACTGTTTTCTTAACCGTGTCTTTCTCTTGTTTCTTACATGGCTTCTGCAGCCTGAGCCATTGAAAGAGCACACTCTTTGCAGACATTTTTACCCCGGAAATGTTGAATATTATCCGCGTTCCCACAAAAAACACAAGCAGGCTCATATTTCTTGAGGATTATCTTTTCGCTGTCCACATAGATTTCTAATGCATCTTTTTCATCAATCCCGAGGGTCCTTCTCAGTTCAATCGGAATGACTACCCTCCCCAATTCATCTACCTTACGAACAATACCTGTTGACTTCATGCACTTCTCCCCTTCCAGCAAGTTCCGACAATATATTACAAGTAAATGATACCAACCATTCCATTAAAAGTCAACCCTTTTTTCTAGAAATTATGTAAACGATAGGGATTACATGGTCGCTGGTGTTAGTATCATTTCCTTGAAAAATATACTGGATTAATATTGTATTCGTCAAGGGTTTTAAATAGTATTTCCTGCTAATTAAGAAATGATACGTTTCCCTGAGCTGGGATTTATATGGGAGGGGCCGCATTTTTTACCGGGTATCAGGGAAAACTTGACAAAAGGGGAGTTTGTAGGTATTATCTTACTAAAGGGTGGTACCACGGTGGATTACCCCTCGTCCCTTTAGTTATTTGGGAAGAGGGGTTTTTATTTAGTTGCTAGCTGCTAGGTTCTAGTTACTAGTAAAATATCCACCATCAAGTAATTAAAAATGAAACAATGAACTAGCAACTAGCAACTAGCAACTAGCAACTAGCAACTAGCAACTAGCAACTAGCAACTAGCAGCTAGCAGCTACTATAAGGAGGAACTATAATGAGTAAAGGCAGCTTTTACATCACTACACCAATCTATTATCCGAGTGACAATTTACATATCGGCCACGCGTATACAACCGTAGCGGCTGATACTATAGCCAGGTACAAGCGGATGACCGGCCATGATACCTGGTTTTTAACCGGGTCTGACGAGCATGGGCAAAAAATACAGCGAACGGCTAAGGCTAAAGGAATTCAGCCCAAAGAATATGTTGACCAGATAGTCGCCGGTTTTAAACACCTGTGGAAAACTCTGGAGGTTTCTTACGACGATTTTATCAGGACTACTGAGGATAGACACAAGAAGGTAGTCCGGGATATATTTGTTCGGCTGCATGAACAAGGGGATATCTATAAATCAGAGTATGAGGGTTGGTACTGCACCCCCTGTGAAACGTTTTGGACCGAACGCCAGGTGGAAGGTAATATGTGCCCCGACTGCGGCCGGCCGGTCGAGCTGGTTAAAGAGGAAAGCTACTTTTTTAAAATGTCAAAATACGCCGACCGTTTGTTAAAGCATATTGAGGATCATCCGGGTTTTATTCAGCCGGTTTCCCGCCGCAATGAAATGGTTAATTTCATCAAACAGGGGTTGGATGACCTGTGTGTTACCAGAACGACCTTTAATTGGGGTATACCGGTACCGTTTGACCCTAAACACGTAATCTATGTCTGGTTTGATGCCCTGACCAATTACTATTCGGCTTTGGCCGGTGGACGGTCTGACAACTCCCTGGTCAGTAAGTACTGGCCTTGTGATGTGCATTTGGTAGGCAAAGACATCGTCCGTTTTCATACTATTATCTGGCCGATTATCCTGATGGCTGCTGGAATTGAACTCCCCCAAAGTGTTGTGGGCCATGGCTGGCTCCTTTTGGAAGGGGGAAAAATGTCAAAGTCCAAAGGCAACGTGGTTGACCCACTTATCTTAGTTGATAAGTACGGAGTTGACGCCATCAGATATTACCTGCTCCGGGAGCTTCCTTTTGGGGCTGACGGATATTACTCCGAGGACGCCTTGATCCAAAGAATTAATTCCGACCTGGCTAACGACCTCGGTAATCTTGTCAGCCGTTCTATAGCGATGGTTGAAAAGTACTTTGCGGGAGAAGTCCGACATCCGGCGGAAAATGACGCATTGGACCACGATTTAATTAAAACTGCCGGGGAAGTAATTGAAGAATATACCCAGCTGATGGAAAAATTCGAATTAAGTAATGCCCTGGCGGCTGTATGGCGCCTTGTCAGCAGGGCTAATAAATACATTGATGAGACGGCTCCATGGATTTTAGCCAGGGATGAAGGTAAAGCTGCCAGGTTGGGCACAGTCCTTTATAACCTGTTGGAAACGATTCGGGTTATTACTATAATGGTTTCTCCTTTTATGCCGCTGCTGCCGGCGCGGATTTGGGAACAAACCGGACTGGCTGACTGTAAGGAAGTTAAATCGTGGGATTCTCTTCAGAAATGGGGGGGATACCCCGCGGGGACCATTGTTAAACGGGGGCTGACCCTATTCCCCAGAATAGAGATAGAAAACCGCCACTCCGGGGAAAAAATTGTTCAGGATAATACTGAAGAAGAAAGTGGACATATATCTATTGAAGAATTCGCCAGGCTTGATTTGCGTCTTGCTGAAATAGTTAAGGCCGAAAAAGTAGAAAAGGCCGATAAACTGCTCAAGCTGGAAGTCGCCATGGGTGATGAGCACAGGACACTGGTGGCGGGAATTGCCAAGCACTATTCCCCCGAGGGGCTGGTCGGCAAAAAGATAATCATAGTTGCTAATCTAAAGCCTACGAAACTGAGGGGGATCCTTTCAGAGGGGATGATTTTAGCTGCATCCACCGGAGAAAACCTGGGAATACTCACTGTCGACCCCGAGAAAGATGTCCCGAGCGGGTCCAAAGTTAAGTAGCGGGGGTGATTCTAACGTTTTTTGATTCGCATGCCCACCTGGATGACCGGAAATTTGACGCGGACCGCCATGAAATGCTGATGAGGGCTGAACAGAAGGGTGTCTCCAACATCATCAATGTTGGTTATGACATTCCTTCTTCGCGCAGGTCTGCAGCCTTGGCTGAAAAATACGATTTTATTTACGCAGCTGTGGGAATACATCCCCATGATGCTTCTGAGGCAGGGGAGAACAGCTTGGAGGAGATAAGATGTCTGGCTGCCAGCCCGAAAGTGGTAGCTGTTGGTGAGATGGGGCTGGACTATTACAGAGACTTATCTCCGCGAGATGTCCAAGAGCAGGTGTTCAGGCAGCAGATCCGGTTGGCGGCCGATCTGCGGAAACCTATTATAGTGCACGACCGGGAGGCCCATGGGGATGTTATGAAAATATTGAAAGAGGAACGAGCCTCGGATGCTGGGGGTGTTCTGCATTGTTTTTCGGGGAGCATGGAAATGGCCCGCGAATGCCTGAAAATGGAGTTTTACATCTCAATAGCAGGGCCGGTTACATTCCATAATGCCAATAAACTGCGGCAAATTGCCGCAGAAGTACCTTTAGACCGCTTGCTTATTGAGACAGATGCCCCATATTTGTCTCCGGAGCCCCATCGGGGAAAGCGCAATGAGTCCGCATATGTGGTTTTTGTCGGTGAACGCATTGCAGAGCTAAGAGGAATCCCGGTCAAAGAACTGGCAGCAGCTACTACTGCTAATACAAAGAGGCTTTTCCGGATAAAAGAATAAATCGTGAATTTGGACCAGCCCAAGTAAAAGGAAACCCCGGTATCTGACAACCGGGGTTTTAATTTTTTTGCGGTTCAAAGGAAGATTTCGTAAAATCTTGTTTTAGATAGTCGAACGGTTTTTCCGGCGGCCTTACACGGAGCGACAAGTTTCAGGATGTTCGGGTATTACAATAATAGGTGGAGGAGGGTAATATATGCTCGATCGTGACGGTACCGGGTGTCGTTTGTCGTTTTACCAAAATTCAGGCCTGACACTTTTATCTTACATCTTCTTTGGGCTGTTGGTTTTGGGGTTAACAGCATTTATGCATAATTCAATTAAGCGGGTGACAATTCTCTCAGGAGATAAGAAGGCCGCTTACTATACTTTTGCCCCAACAGTCCGCGAAGTAATAGCGGAAATCGGTATTAAGGAAAAAATACGTCTGTTAAAGGCCCCGGATTTATTAGCAGAAAACGAAACCGTTGATTATTACACCATATCCGAGGATTTGGCTGCCAAAGTAACAGACGGCATGAAAATCAGGGTTTATCGAAACCGGATTGAAAAAAGAGTAGAAAAGACAAATGTGGCGGCGCCTATACGGCGGGACTGGGATATCTTTCTGGAAGCCGGCAGGGAACGTCTGATTAGTCCCGGGCAAAACGGTCTTTTAAAAAATACGCTGCTCCTTTATTACCGTGATGGGATGGTCGTTTCCAGGCGGCTGACAAAAAGTCAAATGGTTATTGCTGCTCGTCCGAAGGTTATCGCCAGTGGTTCTTATGAAATTGTATCCCGTCAGTATAAGGCGCACAGCGGGCGACCGGTTAAGTTTATATCAACTGCCTATACGTATACCGGAAGCCATACGGCTGTTGGGGCTGCCACGAGGCGGGGGATAGTTGCTGTAGACCCTAAGGTTATTCGGTTGGGGACCCGTATGTACATTGAAGGGTATGGGTTCGCGGTGGCCGCTGACACAGGAGGAGCAATAAAAGGCAAAAAAATCGATGTGTTTTTGAAAACGCCCCATGAGGCCGTAAAATGGGGCCGAAGACTGGTAAATGTATATTTTTTATAAAATCACTGTAAAAAACTGACTTGTTATTGTGGTTTGGTTATAATAAAATAGTGGCACCATATATTTGGGAATGAAGAGGTTTATTGAAAAAGTCCTAAAGTCTTCATGAGTTTGACAATAATCCCATTTTGGGTTAAAATAAAGAAACCCCTTTTAAAAATTAGATAAGGAGTGGTTAAATGCAGGCATACACCTCCCCGAAACGTTATTTCGGGTTCTTGGGTGGCAGCAGGCTGATCATCTGGTGCCTCGGGGTCGTTGTAGCGGCTATAATAATACTAACCGGTTTTTTCTACAATAGACATGAAATCAGGATACGTGCAGATGGCAAGGAAGTTAATGTAATTATTAGAGGTGGGACAGTAGCTGACGCAATCAAAAAGGCCAAAATTGATCTAGGCGAAAAAGATATTGTTGAACCGTCATTGAAGACCGGTTTTACCGAGGATTCACAAGTCAATATCACACGAATGATTCGGGTCAACCTGACTGCTGACGGAAACACGGTGGAACACTGGGTTACTATAGATACTGTAGGTCAAACCCTCAAAAAACTAAACATTGCTTTGAATCCGGGTGATCAGATTGTACCGGCAGCGGAAAAAAGAATAGGGAACGGAAGTACTATTGAAGTCATCAGGTTTAAAGAAAGCTATCTATATCAATCGATTGATATTCCTTTTAGGGTCGAGCGCCAGGATGATAACTCGCTGGAACGAGGATTGAGTAGAATTGTCCGGCAGGGACAAGAGGGGTTAAATCAAAGAACCGTTAAAATTACATTAAGAAATGGCAAGGAAATAAAACGGGAAATTATCGGGGACAAAATAATCCATAAACCTGTAAATAAGATTATTGCTTATGGTACTGTAAGAGTAAAGACGGTCTCAAGGGGTGAGCCGATAAAATTTACCAATGCTTTTAATATGAATTCGAGCGCTTATTCCCACACGGGACATAATACGGCCAGTGGGATTTACCCATACAGAGGTGCGGTTGCTGTTGACCCGAGAGTTATCCCGTTAGGTTCAAAACTATATATTGAGGGCTATGGTTACGCTAAGGCTCTTGACATTGGAAGCGCCATTAAAGGCAACAGAGTTGATTTGTTTTTTGAAACTGAAAGGGAAGCCCTCCGGTGGGGGCGCCGCTCTGTAAAGGTATATGTATTACAGTAAACAGGGAGGGAAAGGTCAAACCTTTCCCCTTTTTTTATCGGAGGCTTTGGTATGAAACTATACTCACCAGCAACGGTAAAGCAGATTATTGACAAATATAAATTTCATTTTCAGAAAAACCTGGGACAGAATTTCCTAATTGATGGAAATATTATTAACAAAATAGTCAAGTCAGCAAACATAAACAATCAGGATGTCGTCTTGGAAATCGGTCCCGGCATAGGAACATTAACCTGTGCCCTGGCAGATAAGGCTGCCAAAGTGATAGTTATCGAACTTGATAAAAATCTGGTTGTTATCTTAAAAGAAACCCTGGCCGGATATAACAACATTGAAGTCATATCAGGTGACGCGCTGAAAACAAACTTCGATGAAATAGTTTCCGCTAAGACCGATGGGCAATATGGCCTGGGGGCTAAGTCTTACAAGGTTGTAGCAAATTTGCCTTACTATATTACGACTCCGCTGATTATGCATGCCATGGAAAGCCACTTCAACATCGATTTAATGGTTTTTATGATCCAGAAAGAGGTTGCTGCACGAATGGTAGCGCCACCCGGGAGTAAGGACTATGGGGCCTTGACTTTAGGGGTCGGTTACTACAGTGAACCTCAATTGGTAGCTCGGGTGCCAAAAAAGGTTTTTATGCCCCAGCCCGAGGTTGAGTCAACGGTGGTCAGATTAAAAATACTGGATAACCCCCCGGTACCGGTTGAACGTGAGGAGGTTTTTTTCCAAGTAGTGAGGGCGGCTTTCGGTCAGCGCCGGAAGACCCTCATCAATGCCTTAACAGGGGGGATGGAGGAATTGGACAAAAGCCAGATCGGGCAGGCTTTGGCTGAATTGGGAATTGACCCCGGTCGAAGAGGTGAAACCTTAAGTTTTCAAGAATTTGCGGCAATTGCCAACATCATATCACGAAACAAAGCGAAGGAGTGACCAACTCAGAGTCACTCCTTTTTCCTTTAATTTTTATCGATAATCCCCGTCTTAAAAGATACCACAGAGAACCTAGCGCAGCAAAGCTGCAATCAAACATTTGAAAAAAGCCGCGGATGACGCGGATGAACGCGGATTAGAACGACGCGGATAAAACATATAAAAATTAA
>PGZN01000047.1 GCA_002840165.1 Firmicutes bacterium HGW-Firmicutes-8 | reverse complement strand
TTATATTATACCATTTTTTGCACCTTTTTTTAACAAAAAATTGCCTAAAACCATTGGTTCTAGGCAATTTTTTGGCTATGTTTAGTTACAGCCCCTTTTTTACGCGTAAAATTTAACATTGCAGTCAACCCCTTATTCTGATATATTTTAGGGATAAAGGGGATGGACTTCCATGAAACTACTGCTTTTGCTCATTCCGCTCATTGGCGCAGCAGCCGGGTGGGCGATAATTTCAATTCTGATTAAAATAATATTTTGGCCGCCGGAGCCGACCAAGATTCTGTTTACGAACCGCCTGTTCCAAGGTTTGCTGCCACATAAGCGTAGTGAGTTGGCCAAAGGCATCGGTGAGATTATTGAAACAAATCTGCTCTCTGCCGTCACAGCTGAAGCAGGGGTGGCTCCTGAGATAATTGATAACCTCACTGACACAGCTGTCAAGGCAGCCAGGGAACGCCTGGATAAAAAGATTCCGGCACTGGTCCCGAAGGGAATAAAACATAGGATTGCCGGGGTTGTTGAGGATATTATCCGCAGAGAAATACCCGCCTTTGTCGATACACTAGCCGATAATATGCGCTGTGACCGCGACGGAGGCGCCGACCTCTGCCGCTGGGCTGAAGAAAAAATCCAAGACTACGATTTATCTCAGCTTGAAACCACAATAACCGGAGCCAAAGAGACCTTCTATCTAAAAGCCGGAGCGGCCGCCATCGGCTTTGCCTCAGGCCTCCTCCAACTGCTAATCGCCGCCCTCGTGATAAACAACCTCAATCCCTAATAGTCAACGCAACTACAAGCCTACCATGGCCTGTCAAGCATACTATGGCACATCGATAAATATCTTCGTCCCCCAGTCTAATGGTGGCCGCAGGCCACCGAACGCTAAAGCTATAGTCGCCTTAGCATTGGCCCCAGTACCGACCCAGAGGTAGAAAAATGGCAGCTGGCTAGGCGCCCGCCCCGCCGCAACCACAGGTGAACGATGGCCTGTCAAGCAAACTATGGCACATCGATGAATCAACAATCCCCCAGTCTCATGGTGGCCGCAGGCTACCGAACGCTAAGGCTATAGTCGCCTTAGCATTGGCCCGAGTACCGACCCAGAGGTAGAAAAATGGCAGCTGGCTAGGCGCCGACCCCACCGCAACCACAGGCGTACTCCTTGTACTCCGAGGATTGCGGTGGGGTCGGCAACAACGCCAGCTGCCATTTTTCTCGGCATGCACAGTTCCGCTGAATCCCCATATCACTTGACAACCGCTAAGGGGAATCATATAATAAACCTGTCAAATGTTAAGAAGAGGACAAGTAAGCCGATACACCTGCCAGAGAAAAGAGGCCTTAGGCTGGAAGCCTTTTTAAGGAATGAACGGCTTAACACCACCTCGGAGCAGCCGGGTTACCCGGCCGTCCGCGCCCGTTAAGCGCTATAGAGAGCCGGGCTGTGGCCCGGAATCAGGGTGGAACCGCGAGACTGCCTCGTCCCTGGCTTAGGCCATGGACGGGGTTTTTGTATGAGTGGAGAGTGGAGAGTGGAGAGTGGTATTAATCCCACGAGCCGTGGCCGATTGAAGATTTCACTCTCCACTACCCACTCTCCACTGATAAAAGAGGAGGCAAGAGGTAATATGTCAATGATTAAAATTACTTTAAAGGACGGATCGGTTAAAGAATATCCCAAGGGTACACCTGTTATTGAGATTACTAATGATATCAGCAGGGGGCTGGCCAAAAACGCGCTGGCTGCCAAACTAAACGGGAAAAAGATTGATTTACAGTCCCCTGTTAATGAAGACAGCACATTGGAGATACTCACCTTTGACAGTGAAGAAGGGCCGGATATATACCGTCACAGTACATCACATATTATGGCCCAGGCTGTTCAGCACCTTTTCCCTGGGACCAAATTCGGTATCGGGCCTGCTATAGCAGATGGGTTTTATTATGACTTTGACGCCGTCGAGAACTTTTCACCGGACGATTTAGCCAAAATTGAAGAAGAAATGGCCGGAATAATCCGGGCCGACCTTCCCTTTGAACGGTTAGAGGTTTCCAGGGACGAGGCCTTGAAGATGTTTAAAAAGGCCGGGGAAAATTACAAGGTCGAGCTGATTAACGACCTGCCTGAGGATGCAGTGATCAGCTGCTACCGCCAGGGTGATTTTGTTGACCTCTGTGCCGGTCCGCATGTACCGTCAACTGGCAAAATTAAGTCGGTTAAGCTGATGAACTTGGCAGGCGCTTACTGGCGGGGTAGTGAAAAGAACAAGATGCTGCAGCGGATTTATGGGACCTCATTCCCTAAGAAGTCCCTGCTTGATGAGTATATTTTCCGGCTTGAGGAAGCAAAAAAGAGGGACCACCGTAAACTTGGCGCCGAGCTTGACCTTTTTTCCGTTCAGGATGAAGGTCCCGGGTTCCCGTTTTTTCATCCCAAAGGTATGATCCTGCGTAATGAATTGGAGAACTTCTGGCGGGAAGAACATAAGCGCAGTCGTTACGAGGAAATCAGGACCCCTCTGATTTTAAACAGGTCATTATGGGAACAGTCAGGCCACTGGGACCACTACCAGGAGAACATGTATTTTACGCAGATTGACGATATTGACTTTGCTGTCAAGCCGATGAACTGCCCCGGAAGTATCTTAATTTACAAATCAAAATTACACAGCTACCGTGACCTGCCTATTCGTCTGGCGGAACTGGGTCTGGTGCATCGGCATGAGCTGTCCGGAACACTGCATGGACTGATGAGGGTCCGCTGTTTTACGCAGGATGATGCCCATATCTTTATGCTGCGTTCCCAGGTTACCGAGGAAATTATCGGGGTTATTGACCTGATTGACAGGTTTTACAAGGTGTTTGGCTTTGAATACCATGTCGAACTTAGTACTAAACCCGAAAAGGCGATGGGCTCAGATGAAATTTGGGATATGGCTATCGATTCTCTGAAGAAGGCTATGGAAACGAGGGGCATGGAGTATAAGATCAACGAGGGGGACGGGGCCTTTTACGGACCCAAAATAGACTTCCACCTGCGGGACTGCCTTGGCCGAACTTGGCAGTGCGGGACAATCCAGCTTGATTTCGTAATGCCCGAAAAATTTGATCTGGTTTATATCGGGGAAGACGGGCAAAAGCATCGGCCGGTTATGATTCACCGTGTGGTCTTTGGCAGTATCGAACGGTTTATCGGAATCCTTATTGAGCACTTTGCCGGGGCTTTCCCGATTTGGCTCTCCCCGGTGCAGGTGAAGGTTTTAACTGTGACTGACCGTGGGCTGGAATACGCCCGGGAAATTCATGACGTTATGGAACAAAACGGGATTAGGGCTGAAATCGACGGGCGTAATGAAAAGATCGGGTATAAAATCCGGGAAGCTCAGCTTGAAAAGGTCCCCTATATGCTTGTCATCGGTGACCGTGAGGTGGATAATAAGACCGCCGCAGTCCGTAAACGGGGCGTTGGGGAAAAGGGTAACATCGGAGTCAGTGAGTTTATTGAGGAAGTGCTAGAGGATATACGGCTAAAAAGATAGTGGAGAGTGGAGAGTGGATAGTGGAGAGTGGAGAGTGGATAGTGGAAAGCGTTCTCGACTCTTCTTTTGTACTGGGACACTCCCCACTCACCACTCCTCACTCTCCACTAACATAGAAACTGTTTGACAACAGCTCCCCCCCGGTGATATAATAATAAAGTGTTTAATCCAATATACTCCAAGAAGGAGCCATCCGCTTCTCACCTTATGACGCGTGAGCTGTTAATAAGGTTAGATATTTCAACACTGGGATATTTGTCGACTTTAAGCGGGTGGTCTAAACCACCCGTTTTAAATTTTTGTACAGAAAGTTTGGAGGTGACCCTTAATTAGCAAAGATATGCGTATCAATGAGGAAATCAGGGGAAAAGAAGTCAGACTTCTCAGTCCCGAAGGGGAACAGCTGGGGATTGTTTTGGTCAAGGAGGCCCTGCGCATGGCCGTAGAGAAAGAACTTGACCTTGTCGAAATTGCCCCCAATGCTAAGCCGCCGGTTTGCCGCATCATGGACTTTGGTAAATTCAAGTATGAGCAAAGTAAACGGGAGAAGGAAGCACGTAAAAAACAAAAAATTATCAGTGTCAAAGAGGTTAAAATCAGACCTAATATTGAAGATAATGACCTTATTGTGAAAACCAAGAATGCTGTAAAATTCCTGAAAGAAGGCGACAAGGTCAAAGTAACCCTCATGTTTAGAGGACGTGAAATGGCCCATGCCGAGTTGGGGAAAAAACTTTTAGCGAGGGTGGCTGAAACAACGCAGGAAGTTGCCACAATAGAAAGGCACCCGAAGGTCGAAGGACGAAACATGATTATGATATTAGCTCCTAAACAGGATACAACATAGAAGTACTAGAGAGGAGGACATAAAATGCCCAAAATGAAAACCCATCGGGGCGCCGCAAAAAGGTTTAAGCTTACAGGAACAGGGAAAATTAAAAAGGCTAAAGCCTTCAAGAGCCATATTTTAGAAAAGAAAAGTGCGAAGAGGAAAAGAAACCTCCGTAAGACAGGCCTTGTTTCCGCAGCGGATGCTAAAAAGTTAAGACTTTTAATTCCCTATGCCTAAACATTACACGATATTCGATAAAGGAGGTTTCAGACATGCCGCGGGTAAAAAAAGGGGTTACAGCCCGTAAAAGACATAAGAAAATTTTGAAGTTGGCCAAAGGTTATTTTGGTTCGAAAAGTAAGCTTTTCCGGCCGGCTAATGAGCAGGTATTAAAATCCCTTGCTTACGCTTATCGTGACAGAAGGGCGAAGAAGAGGGATTTCCGCAAGCTTTGGATTACGAGAATCAATGCTGCCGCCAGGATTAACGGCATTTCATACAGCAGGTTGATAAATGGTCTAAAGCAGGCCGGGGTGGAAGTAAACCGCAAGATCCTGGCTGACATGGCAGTTACTGACGAAAAAGCATTTGGCAAGCTTGTTGAAATGGCCAAAGAAAAATTAGAAGCGTAAATGAGCCTAGGTCAAAAGCTTAGGTTAAGAGCCTGGGTGGAAGAATAGGCCAAAAGCTTAGGCCGAAAACCCGGTCAAAAGCACGGATGAAGCTCCGTGCTTTTTCAATTAAAAAAAATTGCCAAACATCATAAGTAATCTTATAATTGAGATTGATAGTATAACAAGGGGGCAGTCGGCTTGGGCTTTTTAGACAACGGTGGCATTAGCGAATCTAAAAACGGGATAATATTGAAAAAGCTTACACCCGCTCAGACCCTTGTACTGGGATTTGCTGCTGTTATCCTGGTGGGGTCAATACTTCTGATGCTGCCCGTATCCGGCTCTTCCGGAAAACCTACTAACTTCGTCGATGCCCTGTTTACCTCCACCTCCGCAGTATGTGTAACAGGTCTGGTTGTAGTAGACACCGGCACCTACTATTCGGTTTTTGGACAGATAGTAATTATGCTGCTGATCCAGGTGGGGGGCTTGGGTTTTATGACCACAGCTACCCTTTTTGCCCTTCTTATGGGCAAACGGATTAACCTTAGGGAAAGGTTGATCATGCAGGAAGCCCTCAATCAACTGACTATGGAAGGAGTAGTCCGATTAGCCAAATTAATACTGGGCATTACCTTCCTGATAGAAGGGGCAGCCGCCCTGATTCTCGGCCTAAGATGGTCGGCCGACCTAGGGTTGGCCAAGGGCTTTTACTTTGGCTTGTTTCATTCGATAGCAGCCTTCAATAATGCGGGTTTTGACCTGTTCGGAAGTTTTAGAAGTCTCACCGGTTATACTACGGACATCACAGTAAACATTGTGATTACAAGTTTGATTATTGTAGGTGGGATCGGTTTCAGCGTTATTGTGGATACCTATACCAGAAAGAAATGGCGAAAGCTTTTGCTCCATACAAAAATCGTGTTGAGCACCACGGCGATATTATTACTTTTAGGAATGATCGGTGTATTTTTTCTGGAGTACAGTAATACCAAAACCCTGGCGCATTTGTCACTGCCGGCGAAATTACTGGCCTCCTGGTTTCAGTCAGTCACTCCCAGGACAGCCGGTTTTAATACCCTCGATATAGCAGGCATGAGGAGCGCAACCCAGTTTTTGATTTTAATCTTAATGTTTATCGGGGCATCTCCGGGTTCCACCGGCGGCGGTATCAAAACCACTACCTTTGGGACCCTGGTATCTGCAGTATTGACGATGGTTCGCGGGAAACAGGATGTTGAACTCTTTGAACGCAGGCTGCCCAAAGAGATCGTCTACAGGTCCCTGACTATTACAACTGCGGCTTTAGCCCTGGTGATAATTGTAACCATGTTTTTAACCATAACCGAGAGCGCGGATTTTCTTGCAGTCCTTTTTGAAACGACCTCGGCCTTCGCGACGGTGGGGCTGACTACGGGGATTACTGCGAAGCTCTCGACACTTGGTAAACTGGCCATTACGTTAACTATGTTTGCCGGTCGAGTAGGCCCGCTGACTGTGGCGTTTGCTGTCGCCCAGAAACAGCAAAAAGTAATTTACAGGCTGGCTGAAGAAAAGATTATGGTAGGATAGGGGTGTTAAGTAGCTGATGAAACAATTTGCTGTGATCGGTCTTGGGCGTTTCGGGACAAGTGTCGCCCAAACCCTGATGATGATGGGCTACGAGGTTTTGGTGATAGACGAAGACCAGGAAAAGATACAGGAAGTGGTCAATCAGGTGACACATGCCATCCAGGCTGATGCCAAGGACGAAAATGCCCTTAAAGCGCTAGGCATCAGGAACTTTGATGTGGTCATTGTAGCTATTGGGAAAGACACCGAAGCCAGTATTCTGGTTACAGTCATTCTCAAAGAGCTTGGTGTAAAATGTGTTGTTGCCAAGGCCAGAACGGAGCTTCATGGTAAGGTGCTGGTTAAGGTGGGAGCAGACAAAGTGGTATTTCCGGAGAGAGATATGGGAGCGCGGGTTGCCCACTCCCTGGTATCATCCAACGTGCTTGACCACATTGAACTGTCTCCGGATTACAGCATTTTGGAAGTGGTGGCCCCTGATCTGCTGGTAGGGAAAACGCTGAGACAATCTGACCTGAGGGTCAAATATGGCGTGACCGTCATGGCTGTCAAGAGAGGCCGGGAAATACTTGTTTCCCCTTCACCGGATGAACCCATCCGGGAGAATGATATTCTGGTGGCCATAGGTGAGAACGCAAAACTGCGCAGTATCGAGCGTGAATAGATATGGAAGATGTTATTACCAGCAGACAGAATAACCTAGTGAAATCTATTCGGGGACTCCATGACAAGCGTACCAGGGAAAAGGAAAGACGTGTTTTCCTGGAAGGCGTTAAACTTATTAAAGAGGCTCTGGTTTCCGGGGTGTTACCTGAAAAATTGATTATTTCAGAGGACTTTAAAAACCGGCTCCTGGCCGGAGAAATAATTTTTCCGTCAGGTAGTTGGCCTGTCATTACGGTAAGTGACAGCGTGATGGAATACATGTGTGAAACCGAAACCCCCCAAGGAGTCGGGGCTGTAATAAAAATACCGGAAACTCTGCTAAGGGATGTCAAGGTTGTTCCTGAGTCGCTTATTGTGGTGCTTGAAGGGGTCCAGGACCCCGGTAATGTCGGGACAATAGTCAGGACAGCAGACGCCTTTGGAGCCCACGCGGTAATTCTGACATCGGGGTGTGCTGACCTATACAATGCCAAGACCCTAAGGTCCACAATGGGTTCGGTATTTCATATCCCGGTTGTACGCGATGTCGATATTTCCGGGTTAACGGCTTTTCTAATCGACAATGGTATACTCACTGCTGTCACGAGCTTAGATAAAACATCGCGGTCCTTACCGGAAGCCGACCTGCCAAGGCCTCTGGCTGTGGTTCTGGGCAGTGAAACAAAGGGGGTTTCCCCGGGAATATGCCGGATTGCCGGAGCAAAGTTAAAGATTCCCATGGAAGGTCTGGCCCAGTCATTAAATGTGGCGGTAGCTGCAGGCATAGTACTTTATGAAGCCTTCCGCCAGAAGCTTTAGAAGCCAAATCAAACTTGTAAATTATTTGCCGTTGTGTTATAATCAGATTCGGAAGGTCCCCAAAAAAGAGATTGAAAGGTAGTGGTTTGATGTTGTTGCCCGCCGAATTTTTTTGGAGGATATTCGAAGCGACCGGTTCCATAACGGCATATATTCTTTATAAGCGGTTAGCCATACATTGACTAAGTCTGACAATACAATTTAACATGCTACCTGAAATGCAATGAACGGGAGAAGTAGCTTGAATATGTCTTGCCAGGGATTAAAGGCCGCAGACTGGAAGCCTTTTCAAGGATGGGTTCAAGTGAAGTTCGCCCGGAAGCAGCGGGCTGAATTCATTTATGTGATATTAGGTCTGGCCGGAGACTTCCACCGTTAAAGGGAAGCAGGTATCAGCGCTATGCCGATCCCTGAAACCATAGGATGTAATTATATAAAGGGTGGTATCACGAAACTTAAAGCTTTCGTCCCTTAAGGGACGAAAGCTTTTTTAATCAAAAGTGGACAAGGAGGAAACAGATGAGGCAGAAACTTGAATCTATCAGAAATGATGCCCTTAAGGAAATAAGTGTTGCCAGTGATTTAAGCCAAGTCAATGACATTAGGGTAAAGTTTCTCGGCAAAAAAGGCGAATTAACTAATGTCCTTAGGGGCATGGGGGCGCTAAGCGCCGACGAACGACCTGTCATCGGCCAGCTGGCCAACGAAGTGCGGGAGAGCATTGAACGGGAAATTGAACAAAAAATGTCTGTGCTCAGAGAAGCAGAAAAGCTGGCCCAGCTGAGCCGGGAAACTATTGATGTTACTCTACCGGGCAGGCCGTTTCAAATTGGCAAACGCCACCCTTTGACAGTGGTCCTGGACGAGATTAAGGAGATTTTTCTTGGTCTTGGCTTTGAGATTGCTGAGACTCCTGAGGTTGAGGTGGATTACTATAATTTTGAGGCCCTTAACTTTCCGGCTGACCACCCGGCCAGGGATATGCAGGATTCTTTTTACATCAGCCCCGGAGTATTACTGAGAACCCACACATCCGGGACACAGCCCAGAGTGATGGAAAAGAGGGCCCCGTACATTCCATTAAAAGTAATTGGTCCGGGCAGGGTTTACCGGCGTGACGATGACGCCACCCATTCCCCCATGTTCCATCAGATTGAGGGATTTATTATCGATAAAAATATCTCCTTTAGCGACCTCAAAGGGACACTACTGGTTGTAGTCCGGCAGATGTTCGGAGAAGACCGTCAGATAAGGCTCCGCCCAAGCTTTTTCCCTTTTACTGAACCAAGCGCTGAAGTTGATGTATCATGCATAATGTGCAATGGAGCGGGGTGCCGTGTCTGCTCGAATACCGGATGGCTGGAGATTCTCGGGGCAGGGATGATTCACCCGAATGTCCTCAAGATGTCAGGATACGACCCCGAAGAAGTAACCGGTTTTGCTTTTGGTCTCGGTGTTGAACGGGTGGCTATGCTGAAATACGGAATAGACGACCTGAGGTTGTTGTTTGATAATGACAAGAGGTTTTTGGCACAATTCTAACCGAGTGGAGAGTGGAGAGTGAAGAGTGGAGAGTGAAGAGAAATGAATCCTTCATTTTCACTCACCACTCACCACTCACCACTCACCACTATAAGAGGAGGACTGACATGCGGGTTTCGTATAAATGGTTGAAGGAATATGTTGATATACCGGTTTCCCCTGAGGAACTAGCGGAAAAAATGACGATGACCGGAGTGGCTGTAGAGAATATCGAGTACCCCGGCAGAGGCCTGGATAAGATAGTAACTGGCCGGATTGAATCAATTTCGCCCCATCCGGATGCCGATAAACTGGTGTTCTGTCGGATAAATATCGGCTCAGAGGTTCTGCAGGTGGTAACCGGGGCGCCCAATGTCCGGGAGGGCCAGATTATCCTTTTAGCCCTGGTGGGAGCGACCCTGCCTGGGGGCAAAATCACGAAAGCCAAACTCAGGGGAGTGGAATCTTTCGGGATGCTGTGTTCGGCTCAGGAAATGGGTCTTGACCCCAAGAATTTTCCGCCTGACCAGCAGGAAGGGATTTTGGAATTTGCTGCTGATACCCCTCTTGGCGTAGACGCCAGGGAACTTCTGGGCTTGGATGATGTTGTTTTGGAGTTGGAACTCACGCCTAACAGGGCTGACTGCCTCAGTATGGTGGGGGTGGCCCGGGAAGTATCAGCCGTACTCGGAACTAAAGTAAAAATGCCCGAAATCAAAGTCGGGGAAACAAGTGAAGTGATAGACGGGCAGGTTACAGTTACTATTAACAATCCGGAACTCTGCGGACGGTATGTTGGCAGGCTGATTCGGAATGTTAAGATTGAGCCTTCACCGGTCTGGATGCAGCATCGGCTGCAGGCAGCCGGCATTAGACCGATCAGCAATATCGTTGATGTAACGAATTATGTCCTGATGGAATTAGGCCAGCCTTTACATGCCTTCGATTATGACAAACTGCGTGACCATGCCATAATTGTACGCAAGGCTAAACCCGGAGAGAAGATATATTCTCTTGATGATGTGGAACGGGAATTATCAACTGAGATGCTTGTTATTGCTGACCCTGCCAGACCTGTGGCTATTGCCGGGGTAATGGGCGGGTTGGATACCGAAATTACAGGTGAGACAACTTCTGTCCTGATTGAGTCAGCCTATTTTAACCCCGCCAGTATTCACCGGACTTCTAAGACCCTGGCCTTACAGTCAGAGTCTTCGATGAGGTTTGCTAAAGGGATTGACCCAAATGGCTGCCTGCTGGCCGCAAACAGGGCCTGCCAACTGATTCAGGAAATGGGGGCCGGGGAGAATGTAAAAGGTGCGGTAGATAACTTTCCAGTACCGCGGGATAATGCTGTAATCAGGCTGAGACCTGAAAGGACGGCTCTGATAATCGGGATCGAAGTTCCTGCAAGCCAGATAAGAGAAATCATGATAAAGCTTGGTTTTGGAGTAAAAGAAGACGGGGAAGGTTTTTTAGTGGAAGTCCCCACCCGGAGAGGTGACATTTCGGCTGAAATTGACCTCATCGAGGAAGTCGCCCGGCTTTTCGGTTATAATAATATACCTACTACCCTTCCGGAAGGAGCCAGTTCGGAAGGCCGTAAGACGATTGCCCAGACAGTTACCGATGAGGTTATAGATGTCATGACCAGGTGTGGTTTGACTGAAATAATTACCTTAAGCTTTATGAACCCAAGGGTCCTCGACATACTTAACCTACCGGCGGACAACCCTCTGCGGGAGGTAGTGACAGTAGAAAACCCGCTCAGCGAGGAACAGCGGATTTTAAGGATGACGATGCTTCATGGTATCTTCGATATTATGTCCCGCAATACGGCCAGAAAAAATAAGGATTTGGCATTCTTTGAAGTCGGCCGGATTTTTACTCCTGTGGAAGGAGAAAAACTGCCCAAAGAGACTCTTACGCTGGCTGCCGGAGTGATGGGCAGAACAAAGAGCGGATGGCAGACCGGGGCAGCCGAGATGGATTTTTATTACCTGAAAGGGGTTTTGGAAACCCTCATGGATACCCTTAATATAACGAGATACAATATTGCTCCCGAGACAGCTAATCCAACCTTCCATCCCGGTCGGACTGCCGGTATAGAATTGGCAGGGAATGTTGTTGGCGTTATTGGTGAGGTTCATCCTAATGTTACAGACAACTACCGCCTTAGTGAAAAAGTGTTGGCTCTCCAGGTTAACCTGGAAGAATTAATTAGCGCCGTAGGCGGCGCCAGGAAATACAGCCAGCTGCCCAAGTACCCGGCGATAGAAAGAGACATCGCCATTGTTGTGTCGAAAGATGTCCTGTCTGCTGACGTGAACAGGATTATCCGAAAGAACGCCGGCCAGCTTCTGGAAAGCATCAGCCTCTTTGACCTCTATGAGGGAGAGCAGATAAAAGAAGGTTATAAGAGTATGGCTTTTGCCTTAAAATTCCAGGCGCCCGACCGGACACTGACTGACGAAGAGGTTAATACCATCCATGAAAAAATACAAAAGGCCCTGCAGGACAGTCTCGGGGCCGAACTCAGAGCCTAAAAAAGCAGTGGCTAGTGGCTAGTGGCTAGTGGATAGCGGCTGTATCGGGATTGTTTCAAGAAATTAACTGAATCTTTGACTTTTGGGAAGGATTTTGGCAGAAAATGAAGAATATAGTTTTTTACAGAGCAAGCCAATGGGAGGAGCGGTATCGTGGAACAAAAGGGCAGGGCCGTCGTCCATATTTTTGGGGAAGAGTATATAATGAAAGGTGAGGCTACACCTGAATATATGACAATGCTGGCCAACTACATCGATAAAAAAATGAAACAGATTGTCGGCCGCCAACCCCAGTTGTCAGTAGCTAAGATTGCGGTATTAGCGGCCTTAAATGTAGCTGATGAACTCAGTAAGCTGCAGGAAGACTATGACACCCTCGTTAAGCTTATGGATGACGAGAAGGCCCCTGAGAAAAAAACTGCTGAAAAGAAAAAGGCTTAAATTCAGCCGCCTCGTGATGCAAATCGCGGGGCGCTGCTTTTTCACCGATAAAAAGATACCACAGAGGGCTCAGCGCAGCAAAGCTGCAATCAAACATTTGAAAAAAGCCGCGGATGACGCGGATGAACGCGGATTAGAACGACGCGGATAAAAGATAAAATTGGACCACAAAGTTCACAGACCCTAGCGCAGCATAGCTGCAATCAAAACTAAAAAACAAAAAAGCAACCACGGATGAACACGGATGGCTTGGATTGATGAACACGGATATGGATGCTAGAGAATTTAGAGCAAATAATAACATATGAAAAAACCAAAAAACAGTCACAGGTCATACAAATATACTCTTCAAATCATATAAAAGCGCAGCTTGCAGCGAAGCGAATATGAATTAATTGCTGGAGGTTACATTTATCTAAGGAAGAAAACCAGGTGTTGGGAATTCTGTATGACTTATATGTTTTTTTATTTTATTTATATTTTTAATTACCCTAAAAACATGGCCTCGATATCTGTGTTCATCACACCATAATCCGTGTTACAAAGAGTATTTGCTATTCCAAACTAATGTGTTCTCTCTCTTGATTAATCAACTTTTAAATAATTATTATTTTTCTAGAAAAAATTAAATCGTGCTAGAAAACCTTTAGTTTGCGGTACCACTGTCTCTTTGTGTCCTTTGACCATTGAGCAGTGCCTGTTAGCCTTTGTGGTAAAATTGTTTTTCAATCCCTTTTATTTTTTATCCGCGTCTTTTGAAATCCGCGTGCATCCGCGTCATCCGCGGCTAATTTAAAGTTAAGAAACTAAAACTTGTTAGTTTTAAAGTGTTTAGGGACAAAATAAAAAGAGGGTCATTGTATATGGAGGGCAGATATGAGGCGGATTGAGAACATCGAGGTAGCCTGGATAATGAGTGAGATTGCTGACCTGCTGGAACTGAAAGGGGAAAGCATATTTAAAATACGGGCTTATCAAAAAGCGGCCAAAGTAATTGCCAACTTAGGGGTAGACCTGCCTGTCCTGATATCTGAGAAGAAACTGCAGAATGTCCCCGGAATAGGGAAGGCTATCGCCGGCAAAATTGAAGAATTAATGGCCACAGGGAGAATAAATTATTATGAAAACCTAAAAGCTGAAATCCCTCCCGGTTTGCTGGAAATTATCACAATCCCCGGTATCGGCGCCAAGATGGCCCAGAAGCTTTATCATCGGCTGGGAATCACTTCGATAGATGAACTGGAAGCGGCGGTTAAGGCCCGAAAAATCAGGGAACTGCCGGGTATGGGCAGCAAGACTGAAATGAATATCCTGCGCGGGATTGAAATGCTTAGGAGCGGTGTGGGCCGGACGACTCTTGGGATTGCCGATGCTATTGCCGGGGCATTCACGGGTTTTCTTCTATCCCTGCCGGAAGTGGAACTGGCCGGGGCGGCCGGAAGCACAAGAAGGATGAAGGAATCAATCGGAGATATTGACCTCGTTGTTGGCTCAGGGCAGCCTGACAGGGTAATTGAGATATTTACGAGGCGCCCGCAGGTGAAAAAAGTCATTGCCCGGGGTAAGACCAAAGCCAGTATAGTAACCCTGATGGGGATCCGGATCGACCTCATGGTTGTTGCTCCTGACCAGTACTGGAGCGCCCTGCACCATTTTACCGGTTCAAAAGAGCATAATGTAAGAATCCGTGAATTAGCCCATAAAAAAGGCCTCAAGATCAATGAATACGGTGTTTTCACAAGCGACTGCGACGTGCCATTACCTGTAGCCGGGGAGGCTGATATTTACACCCACCTGGGCCTGCCGTATATACCACCGGAACTGAGGGAAGACCTGGGAGAAATTGAAGCCGCAGAGCACGGCGGGTTACCGGAACTGGTTGAACAGGTTGATATTAAAGGGGATCTGCATATTCATTCAGACTGGAGTGATGGAGTTAATTCAATAGAACAGATTATCGGTAAGGCTGCGGAAATGGGATATCAGTACGCTGCGATCACCGACCACTCAAAATCCCTGGCGATAGCCAAAGGACTCTCTGATGAACGATTGAATGAGCAGGATGAATATATCAAGAGCCTAAACAGGAAGTCCGAAAACCTTAGAATACTCTCAGGTATCGAGGTAGATATCCTGGCAAACGGTGACCTTGACTACCTGGATGATATTTTGGCTGAGCAAGATATCGTTGTTGCTTCTCTTCATTCAGGATTCAGGCAGGATAAGGATAAGCTTACCGGACGCGTTATCTCCGCTATGAAAAACAAACATGTGGACATCATCGGCCACCCCACCGGGAGGCTGCTCGGCCGGCGGGACCCATATCCAATTGACCTGGAAGCGGTTTTCGAGGCTGCTTTAAAGTACGGGACAGCGCTGGAGATCAACTCTTCCCCTGACCGGCTGGACTTAAACGATAAGTACGTCCGCCAGGCAGGGGGGATGGGGGTAAAAATAAGTATAAATACCGATGCCCATGATATTATCAGGATGGATGAGATAAAATATGGTGTAGCCACTGCCCGGCGCGGCTGGCTGGAGAAGGATAATGTGATTAATACCATGGACTGTGGGCAGTTATTAAAGTTCCTAAAAAAAAAGGGACTGACACCTCACCCATGATTGACAGGAGTTTTGTTTACCTGATAAAATAATAATTACCTGCATAATGTTAATATATTCCGGGGAGTCGGCTGGACCGGTATATTTTAAGGAGGTTACCAAACTTGAAACTGAAAGAAATTTATGACCTAGCCATTAAGAAAGGTATCGAAAACGACCCGCGGGGAAAAAAAGAAGTTGCCAAGGTCCTTAAAAAAGCACAGAAGGCTGCCGAGGAGCTGAAAAAGGACGAGAAGAAGGAGTTTGACCGGGAAAAGCTGAGCAATCCATATAGTGATACGCGAATTTTATACGGGGATCCCGAGACCGAAATTCGCAGCGTCCTTGTTGGAGTAGATATTGAAGTCGGTGAATTGTTATTGGCTGACCGCCTGCGGGAAAAAGGCCGGCAGATTGATTTGGTTATGTCCCACCATCCGGAGGGTAAGGCCCTTGCCGGGTTGTATGAGGTGATGAAAATGCAGTCCGAAATTTTAGAGATATTTGGCGTCCCTATCAATGTTGCCGAAGGAATTATGGCTTCCCGGATAAATGAGGTTAAGAGGGGATTGCTCCCCTTAAACCACAACAGGTCTGTTGATACCGCCCGGATATTTGATATCCCAATGATGTGTATCCATACTCCTGCTGATAACATGGTGACAACCTTTGTGCAGAACCTGCTCGATAAAAAAGACCCGGAGACAGTAGGGGATATCATCAAAATATTAAAGGAGATTCCGGAGTATGCCGAGGCGGCGAAAGCCGGTACCGGCCCTATACCTGTCGTGGGTGACAGGGACCGTAAAGCCGGCCGTATATTTGTTGATATGACCGGTGGAACAGGTGGTTCCGAGGACGCTTTTGCCAAGATGTCACAGGCAGGGGTAGGAACAATTATCTGCATGCATATTGGAGAAAAACACCGCAAAGAAGCTGAGAAGAACCATATCAATGTGATTATTGCCGGGCACATGGCCAGTGATTCCTTAGGGATGAACCTTGTTCTCGATGAACTGGCCCAAAAGGGGATTGAAATAATTCCCTGTTCCGGACTAACCCGGTTCTCAAGGCTTAAAACCAAATAAAGAAACAAAAAAGTGGCCGCAAGGCCACGTTTTTTGTTTCTTTGTTACTATGGTATACTAATAACATGAATCAAGACAACTAGCAACTAGCGACTAACAACTAGCAACTAGTATGGAGGTACAACATGAGAATTCCCGAACTACTCGCCCCGGTAGGCAGCAGAGAGGCTCTGGCTGCCGCGGTGCAAAATGGAGCAGATGCGGTCTACCTGGGTGGAAAAATGTTCAGCGCCAGGCAGTATGCCGATAATTTCGATCGGGAAGAACTTCGGGCGGCATTTGACTATGCCCATGTCAGGGGGGTTAAGGTTTATATCACGGTAAATACCCTGTTGGCTGACACGGAGTTTCCGGAAGCCCTGGATTATCTCAATTTCCTTTATGAAAACGGGGCAGATGCCGTTATTGTCCAGGACGTGGGACTGGCCGGGGCGGCCCGAAAACTGATCCCAGAACTGGCTCTCCATGCCAGCACACAGATGACGGTTCATAACAGCGAGGGGGCGGCTTTCCTGAAGGAACACGGCTTCAAGAGGGTTGTCCTGGCGAGAGAGCTTTCACTTCGCGAGATTGATCAGATAAAGACTAAAACAGGTGTGGAAATAGAGGTATTTGTCCATGGCGCCCTCTGTATCTGCTATTCCGGGCAGTGCCTGATGAGCAGCATGATTGGAGGGAGGAGCGGCAACCGGGGCAGGTGCGCTCAACCCTGCCGGATGGAATATACCCTGGTGGACGAAAAAGGTGCTGCCCTGGCCGACCCCACTGAGGTGGGCAGTCATCTCCTCAGCCCAAAGGACCTCAACATGATCCGGTATATTCCCGAGTTAGCCGGGACCGGTGTTACCGCCCTGAAAATAGAAGGCCGGATGAAGAGGCCGGAATATGTAGCCACAGTGACCAGGATTTACCGGTCAGCCTTAGACAGGTATAAGGAATCCCCGGAAAGTTATTCCGTTGATGCCAGGGAACTTCAGGAACTGACGCAGATTTTTAACCGCGGCTTTACGACCGGATACTTTTTCGACCGGCCGGGCCGGGATATGATGAGCTATAAACGCCCAAATAACCGGGGGCTGAGGCTGGGCCGGGTGACTGCCGCAGACTGGGCTGATAAGTCTGTGGAAATACTCCTGGAAGGCAGCCTGAGTCTCGGAGATGGGATAGAATTTTGGGTTACTGAGGGAGGCCGCCGGGGAATCGTTGTGAGCACTATGCTGGCTAATGGAAAGCCGGTAGAGGAAGCAAGCGCGGGTCAAAAAGTCATTGTCCGGGCTGAAGGCAAAATTAAGCCGGGAGACAGGGTATTTAAGACCCATGACGCCAAGCTTATTTCCGGTGCTGAGCAGAGCTATAAGTCTTCCCGGGAAATAAAAAAGATTCCCTTAAGGTTTGAGGTCAATGCCCAGATCGGCAGGCCTTTTGAGATTACTGTAGATGATAATGAGGGGTGCAGATTTTCTGCCCAAAGCGGCTACCTGGGGCAGGAAGCTGTAAACCGGCCCCTGACCCGCGATTTGCTTGCCAAACAGCTTGACCGTCTGGGCAGCACGCCCTTTGCCGTTGGCAGTCTGGAAGCTGATATCGCCCCCAACGTAATGGCGCCGGCCAGTGAAATAAATGAAGCCAGACGTCAGGCAGTGGAAGGTTTGGCGGCCAAACGGGCTCAAAAGTACAAGCCTCAAACTACATCTAATAAGGGTTTTGCTAAAAAAGTGGATCATGTGCTGCATGTAAGCGATACCTCCGGGATAAAGAGGTCCGGAGGCCGCGATATGAAGCTGACCGTTCACACAGACAGGATGGATATCCTGCAGGCGGCCGCTGAAAAAGGGGCAGACATTGTTTATTTCGGCGGGTCGAACCTTACCCGCGCGGAAGCCGAAACCGTCCGGGAACTGGAAAAGGCCCTTGCTGTCTGCCAAGGCCGCGGGATTGGGCTTATCATCTCGACTCCCCGGATTGTCAGGGAGGACGCCTTGAAGCAGGTCAAGCCCCTGTTTGAGTTTGCCCGGACCCACGGTTTACCGGTCCTGACAGCTAACCTGGGAACACTCCGGGAAGCCGTAGAATATCATCTGCCCGAGATCTATGCAGATTATCCACTGAACATATATAACTACCACACTCTCCGGTGGCTGGCCGACAATTGTGGTATCAGCCAGGCCGCTGTTTCACCTGAACTTACTATCGAACAGATTGCCGGAATCGCCAGATACAGCCCTGTTCCTCTGGAAGCGGTGGTGGAAGGTCATCTGCCGTTGATGATTACGGAATACTGCCCGTCCGGAAGCCTGTTGGGCGGGTTGGGGAATCAATCAAAATGCAAACATCCCTGCCTGACCGGTCAGGCCAGGGGTCTGAAAGACCGTTTGGGGCTTGTGTTCCCGGTGGCTCATGATGAATTCTGCCTCACCAGCATTTACAATGCCAAGGAACTGAGTATGATTGGGGATATATACCCGCTTTACAAGGCAGGAATATCGAGGTTGAGAATTGAAATTTCTATAGAAGACCCCAACCGCGCAGCCTCGGTGATTGGATACTGGCGCAGCGAACTGGACCGCTTTGCCCGGGGGCCGGAAGAATACCGCCCGGACCCGCAGATTAAGGAGAAAGTCGAAGCACTGTCTCCTGCCGGATTGACGAAAGGCCACTATTACCGTGGGGTAGAGTGAAAAAGAAACCACAGAGCGTACTATGGTCAATAGCTTTTCTTAAAAAAGCACAAAAATATCTATTCTATCAAAAATCGCTCAAAAAAACGTAATTTAATA
>PGZN01000095.1 GCA_002840165.1 Firmicutes bacterium HGW-Firmicutes-8 | reverse complement strand
GCGGAGCCACGGATGGCGGAGCCGCCCAGCGCCACGGACGGCGCTTGGGCGGGTGAAACCCAAGGTTTCGCGAAAGAATTCGGTTAGTTGGGTAGACAAAGAACAAGAGAAGAGCCATATGAATACACCCACCCCCTCGCTTAGGCCAACAAAAAAAAGCCCTCAACGGACTTATCTTTACAAGTGGTGCCCGAGACCGGGGTCGAACCGGTACGGGGTTTAAGCCCCGCAGGATTTTAAGTCCTGTGCGTCTGCCAGTTCCGCCACTCGGGCATATTAGTTGTTAGTTGCTAGTTGCTAGTTGCTAGTTATTTACTGCCAACTGTCAACTGTCAACTGTTATCTGTCAACTGCCAACTAAATTAAAATGGAGGCGGCACCCGGATTCGAACCGGGGATCAAGGATTTGCAGTCCTATGCCTTAGCCACTTGGCCATGCCGCCCCGAAAAACACCTTTTGTTCTGGTGCAACTAATATATTAACATAAACGATATTTCAAGTCAACCGTGATATACCTGAAATAGTATCCCACAACAGGAAATATGCACATGTTAATCCATACAGGTAAGGCACTTCACGGGATTCTCCGCTCTCTCCCGGTCTTTGGCCGTAAACTTCAGGACCTGGTTTTCCCTGGACCCCATCCGGTATATCGTCAAGCCCTTGCACCCCTCGCGCCAGGCCTGCATGTAGGCTGACTTGATATCATCAACACTCGCTTCAGGCGGGAAATTAATAGTCTTTGACACAGCATTGTCCACGTGTTTCTGGAATGCGGCCTGGACTTTGATATGCCAGGCAGGACTTATCTCAAAGCCGGTGGCAAAGACCTCCCTGATATCCCCGGGAATGCCGTCGATATCCTTTAGGCCGCCCTTTAAGGCGACTTCATCCATCAGGTCCCGGGACCAAAACCCGCGTTTCCTGGCCGCCTTTTCAAACCGGCTGTTCGTGATCGAGAAGTGTTTCCCGTCTAAGGCTTCCTTAACAAAGTTTAAGCCAAATAACGGCTCTATCCCGCTGGAGCTTTCCACCAACATCGACAGTGTGCCGGTTGGTGCGATTGTAGTCAGGGTCGCGTTCCGCCTGTACTTTCCCTGGTAAATACTCTTATCGATGTTTGGAAAACACCCTTTTTCCCAGCCCAGCACAGTGCTGGCCTCATTACACTTGTCTTTTATGAACCCCATTAAGGCATCGGTAAGTTCCAATGCCCTGTCTGAGGCATATGGAATGCCGAGTTCAACGAGCATATCGGCAAACCCCATCACCCCCAGCCCAATTTTTCGGTTGCCGGCAGTCATCTCTTTGATCTCCGGAAATACATAGTGATTTACATCAATTACATTATCAAGGAAGCGGACAGCTGTATAAACGTCCCTTCCCAACAGGCCCCAGTCAATCCGGCCGCGGAAATCCCCCTCCGCTTCAGTCAGGTAAAGAGGCAGATTGAGGCTGCCCAGGTTACAGCTTTCATAATCAAATAACGGCTGTTCCCCGCAGGGGTTGGTGGCCCTAAGCGGCCCACATCCGGGGACAGTGTTGGCTGCATTGATATGGTCAAAAAACAGGATCCCCGGTTCCCCATTTTCCCATGCTGCCTTCACGATAATATCGAATAATGAGGAGGCACTGACTCTTTGACCTGTAGGTCTGCCTGTGCGGGGATTGAGCAGGTCGATTTCCCCGCCGCGAGCCGCTTCTGACATAAATACTTCATCTACCCCGACCGAAAAATTGAAATTGGTCAGGGCGCCTTCCTCTTTCTTGGCCTGGATAAAATCAAAGATATCGGGGTGCCAGTAGTCGAGGACAGCCATATTGGCTCCCCGCCGCATACCACCCTGCTTGATGGCATCTGTGGCACAGTTGTAGGCCCTGATAAATGAGAGTGGCCCTGAGGCTATCCCCCCGGTAGAAGAGACGGCATCTTCCCTGGGGCGGATTTTGGAAAATGAAAACCCTGTCCCCCCGCCTGTTTTATGGATTAAAGCTGCCCTCTTCATCGTCTCAAAGATGCCCTCGATGGAATCCTCGACAGGCAGGACAAAACAAGCTGCCAGCTGTCCTTTGGGCCTCCCGGCATTGGCCAGAGTCGGGCTGTTGGGGAGAAACCTATGAGCAGCCATCAGCTCGTAAAAGCTCTCCTCCCACATCGCCTTATCGGACTCTTCCCCGGCCACGGTAACAGCTACCCGCCGCAGCATCTCGTCAGGGGTCTCGGTTACCTTACCGGAAGGGTCTCTTAAAAGATATCGTTTTTCTAAAATCCTGATGGCATCTTCGGAAAATGTGGTCATAACGCCTCCAAAAGCCCTTTTATGCCATATTTCTGCCTTCCCTGTGACTTTTCCTTCCAGGGAGAACCTTTATTTATTATGCCCATTAGGTCGCAAAGCCTTCATTGTGGACATACGGAGTACTGAGAGGAAACTAAAATTTTATTTAACCACGGATAACACTGATGAACACGGATTCGCGACGATTAATACGGATAAAAACAACACAAATTCTTAAATATAAAACGTATTTACCACTCGGATATTCCTACTCTCAGATGTAACCTCCGATAATTAATCTATGGAGTCTAAGTTACTTTGCGGCTTTTTAATAACGCGGAGTCCGCGGAGATAACCGAGCACGCGAAGGAGAAATTAAAGTTTATATATTTTAAAAATATGATCCCTTAAAAAACTTAACAAGTCATTTTTTATCTCCGCGCTCTCCGCATCCTCTGCGGTCTCCGCGGTTTTTTCTGCTAAAGTAGAACTATGTTGAGTAGAAAAGAATACTAATATGACCTGTGACTGTTTTTTGGTTTGTTCAAACTCATGGCATCCTATTATCCGCGTTCATCCGAGCCATCCGTGTTCATCCGTGGTTGCTTTTTTGTTTTTTAATTTTGATTGCAGTTTTGCTGCGCTAGGTCATCTGGCACACGGTTTGCATAATATACAAAAATAGCAGCTTGCGTTTGTTAACACAAGTAGATAGGAGGGTTGCGCTATAGGATTTCTATTTCCCCGGAGAACCTGTGCGGATTCGGCTTTTTAAGCTGAACAATTCATTCCGGCCGATTGTTCTTACTTATCCGACTGCCCAGAGATATGATTTTACGGCCACCGGTATCAGCGGAGAAGTATGGCGGTGGTCTTCAGGAAAAGTATTTGCTCCACTGGTACAACCTGGATTCCCGCCAACTCATAACGAGGTCGGCGGTGTAACATTCAAGCCTTTATAGATATCCTTTTGTTTTTCAAGAAGCTCGCCGGTACGCAACT